>NZ_JADCLB010000020.1:0-118390 GCF_014982245.1 Enterobacter cloacae complex sp. P6RS | reverse complement strand
GCCGCTCGGGAACCCCACCACGGGGTAATGCTTTTTTACTGGCCTGCTTCCTGCTGGAAGCGGGGCGCATCATATCAAATGAGACGCCCCTGTAAAGCATTCCTTTAGGGAAAAGAAGCTGTTTGCCTGCTTTTTATCCGTAAAGGCGCAAAGCTAATCAATTCATTTTCCGAAAGATTAAAGAATGATGGTTCTGTTACCGTACACAAAGACACGCTGCGCCAGCACCTGATACAGGGCACGACTCAACACGTTCTTCTCAACGTCACGTCCGGCGCGCATCATATCTTCTGCGGTGTAGGTGTGATCCACGTGAATCACGTCCTGCATGATGATTGGACCTTCGTCCAGATTGTCATTCACGTAGTGCGCGGTTGCGCCGATGATCTTCACGCCGCGCTCGTACGCCTGGTGATAAGGCCGCGCGCCAATAAAGGCCGGCAGGAACGAGTGGTGAATGTTGATAATCTTGTTCGGGAAGCGGGCGACGAAGGAAGGCGTCAGCACGCGCATATATTTCGCCAGCACCACGTAGTCCGGGTTATGCGCTTCAATGGCAGCAGCCATCAGGTTGTCGTGCTCTTCACGGGTATGGCCTTCATGGCTCACCAGCTCAAACGGAATATCAAAACGCTCAACCAGCGTGCGCAGGGTTTCGTGGTTGCCGATAACAGCGGCAATTTCTACGTCCAGGCCGCCGTAGTTGGCCTTCATCAACAGATCGCCCAGGCAGTGAGCTTCTTTCGTCACCAGAATCACAATGCGACGACGGCCCGCAGGATTCAGCTCACGCACGGAACCGTCCGGCAGCGCGCTGTCCAGATCGGCCAGCAGGGTGGTGTCGTTGAAAATGCCTTCCAGTTCGGTACGCATGAAGAAGCGACCGGTACGGTGGTCAACGAACTCGTTGTTCTGCACGATATTCAGTTCATGCTTGTAGCAAATATTGGTGATTCGTGCGATCAGCCCTTTTTGATCGGGACAGATAGTGCGCAGAACTTTACGTTGTAATGATTGCATCGCCGGGAAATCCTGTTTGTATTTGCGAAGTCTGGGTTGTCAGGCGTTACTGCCCGCAACACTTTTTGAATTTTTTTCCTGAACCACAAGGGCAGGTATCGTTACGACCAAACTGTGGGCGCGTACCGTCAATATAGTACCACTGCCCGCTTTCCTTTAAGAACCGGGAACGCTCGATAATGGCGCCAGGCCTGGCGTTCTCGGTAAAACGGGCAACAAAGCTGACAAAGCCTTCGTCGTGGTGGCTACCGGGTGAAGATTCAAACACGGTAAGCCCAAGCCAGTGGGTGTTGGCGAACCCGGCTTCGATCTCCTGTCGGAAATCGGCGGCGTGGCAGGACGGGTGCCAGGTTTTTATCAGGTAGTCTGCGTCTTTGATCACAAAAGCAGTATACCGTGAACGCATGAGGTGTGACGGATCCGGTGCAACCTGATTGCCAGAAAGATATCGCTGGCAACATAGGCTATACTCCAGAGCGCTACCACAGGGGCAGAGTTGAGACACGATTCTCTTCCTGGAACAAAAAATAAGGGCGTAAAACGCCTCGGGTAGCACTATGTTAACTGAGCAGTTGCGTTGACGCTATGTCAGGAATCCAGGGGAAGTAAAACAGGGCTAATGAGAAAGGTTAAAATTGGACTGGCGCTGGGATCAGGTGCAGCCCGGGGATGGTCTCATATCGGCGTGATTAATGCCTTAAACAAGATGGGCGTTGACGTTGATATCGTAGCAGGATGTTCAATCGGATCGCTTGTCGGCTCCGCCTACGCGTGCGGCAAGCTTCCGGATCTCGAAACCTGGGTGCGCTCCTTCAGCTATTGGGACGTGCTGCGTCTGATGGATCTCTCCTGGCAGCGCGGTGGGCTGTTGCGCGGTGAACGCGTCTTTAACCAGTTCCGCCGGGTGATGCCTCTCGAAGACTTTACTGACTGCCGGATGCCTTTCGGCGCCGTCGCAACCAATCTCAGCACAGGCCGTGAACTCTGGCTGACCGAAGGGGATATTCACCTTGCGGTGCGTGCTTCATGCAGTATTCCTGGGCTTATGGCGCCCGTGCCCCATAACGGTTACTGGCTTGTCGATGGTGGCGTCGTGAACCCGGTTCCCATCTCTCTGACGCGCGCCATGGGGGCGGACATCGTCATCGCCGTTGATTTGCAGCACGACGCTCATCTGATGCAGCAAGACCTTATGCCGGTCAATCTGCAGAGCGAAGATGCCGACGTCGAAAAGCTTGCCTGGCATGAACGCCTGCGCGGAAGAATTGGTCGCCTGGCCGCACGACGCTCGGTTGCCGCACCGACGGCCATGGAGATCATGACCACCTCAATTCAGGTTCTTGAGAATCGCCTTAAACGTAACCGTATGGCTGGCGATCCTCCGGATATTCTTATTCAGCCTTACTGTCCGCAAATCTCTACCCTTGATTTCCATCGGGCTGAGGCCGCCATCGCAGCGGGCTCGCTAGCCGTCGAAAAGAAAATAGACGAGTTGCTGCCGTTTGTGCGAACAGCACGTTAAGCACCTTTTTTTGACTACTTCAGCAAAATCTGACAGGCGATAGTGCCGATAGCATGCCACTATTTAGTAACTGTCAGCCAGGGGAGGAACCATGACGCAGCCATTGGCCGGAAAACACATTTTGATTGTTGAAGACGAGCCCGTTTTCCGATCGCTACTGGATTCGTGGTTATCCTCGCTGGGAGCAAACACTTTACTGGCTGAAGATGGTGTCGACGCGCTGGAAAAAATGACCGGTATTACGCCCGATCTGATGATTTGCGACATCGCGATGCCGCGAATGAATGGGCTGAAACTGGTTGAACATCTGCGCAACGAAGGTGACCAGATGCCCATTCTGGTGATCTCCGCGACAGAAAATATGGCGGATATTGCCAAAGCATTACGTCTTGGCGTTCAGGATATTTTGCTGAAACCCGTCAAAGATCTGAACCGGTTACGTGAAACGGTATTTGCGTGCCTTTATCCAAATATGTTTAATTCCCGCGTTGAGGAAGAGGAACGCCTTTTTCAGGACTGGGACGCGCTGGTGAGTAATCCGCCAGCGGCGGCGAAATTGTTGCAAGAACTTCAGCCTCCCGTTCAGCAAACTATTTCCCACTGCCGCGTAAACTATCGCCAGCTGGTGGCGGCCGATCAGCCTGGGCTGGTGCTGGATATTGCACCTCTGTCTGATTCCGACCTCGCATTTTATTCTCTGGACGTAACCCGTGCAGGGGATAATGGCGTATTAGCTGCATTGTTACTTCGCGCGCTCTTTAATGGATTATTGCAGGAACAGTTATCACATCAGGGACAACGGCTCCCTGAGTTAGGCAGTTTACTCAAACAGGTAAACCAGCTTTTTCGTCAGGCCAATTTACCCGGACAGTTCCCGCTGCTGGTTGGTTATTACCATAGCGGTTTAAAGAATCTTATCCTCGTTTCTGCAGGTCTCAACGCGTCACTGAATACCGGGGAACACCATATTCAGGTGAGTAACGGGGTGCCGCTTGGAACACTGGGAACCGCGTATCTAAATCAAATTAGCCATCGCTGTTCTTCCTGGCAGTGCCAAATTTGGGGTGCCGGGGGAAGGCTTCGCTTAATGTTGTCCACGGAATAAGCAATTGGATCTTAATTTTAAGATTGCTTTACCTGTGTTTTCTCGGGAGTGCTACTATCGCTGCCCAGATTCATGCGTATTTGTCCTAATTCATCGGCAACGCGTTCTTTTCAGACCCGGACTGCGGGGCGAGGCTGATATACTCAACGCGTTATTTATTGCATAAAAGTTCAAAACTTGAACAGCTCAGGAGAATTTGAATGGCTGCCCTAAATTCGAAAGTCAGAAAGGCCGTCATCCCGGTAGCGGGATTGGGGACCAGGATGTTACCAGCAACTAAGGCGATTCCTAAAGAGATGCTGCCTCTGGTTGATAAGCCATTAATCCAGTATGTCGTTAATGAGTGTATCGCGGCCGGCATTACTGAAATTGTGCTGGTTACGCATTCATCTAAAAACTCTATCGAAAACCACTTCGATACAAGTTTTGAACTCGAAGCCATGCTGGAAAAACGCGTTAAGCGTCAGCTGTTAGAAGAAGTTCAGTCTATTTGCCCTCCGCACGTCACCATTATGCAGGTTCGTCAGGGGCTGGCTAAAGGTCTGGGCCACGCGGTTATGTGTGCACACCCGGTTGTGGGTGATGAGCCCGTCGCGGTTATTCTGCCTGACGTGATTCTGGATGAATACGAATCCGATCTTTCCCAGGACAACCTGGCTGAGATGATCCACCGCTTTGACGAAACGGGCTGCAGCCAGATTATGGTTGAGCCAGTTGAAGACGTGACCGCTTACGGTGTGGTTGACTGCAAGGGCGTGAACCTTGAGCCAGGCGAAAGCGTGCCAATGGTTGGTGTCGTAGAGAAGCCTAAAGCCGACGTAGCGCCGTCTAATCTTGCAGTGGTGGGTCGCTATGTCCTGAGTGCTGAAATCTGGCCTCTGCTGGCGAAAACGCCTCCAGGAGCAGGGGATGAAATCCAACTGACGGATGCCATTGATATGCTGATCGAGAAAGAGACCGTTGAGGCTTACCACATGAAAGGTAAGAGCCATGATTGCGGTAATAAGCTCGGTTATATGCAGGCGTTCGTTGAATACGGCATTCGCCATAATACGCTGGGTGAAGAATTTAAAGGCTGGCTCAAAGAGAGTATGGGTATTAAGAAATAATCCAGGCGTAAATCTATGAAACCGGTGTGGCGCTGCCCACCGGTTTTTTTATGCCCATAAAACGCCATGATCAGCCTGTTTGTAAGCGAAACTAAATAGCCGAATAACGCTTTATGACGGAGTGTAAGAGGATGTTAGTGATAAATTGCGGGCAAAAAAAATCCCACCAGAGGCGGGATTTTTCTGAATTCGGCTTGATTAATCCTTGATCAGGAAGTCATCCAGCTGTTTACCTTGCTCATCCATAGCTTTCTTGATTACAGCAGGAGTACGGCCCTGGCCGGTCCAGGTTTTAGTTTCGCCGTTCTCATCTACATAGCTATATTTAGCAGGACGGGCAGCGCGTTTTGCTTTGGTACCGGTTTTTGCAGCAGCAATGCTGTTCAGCAATTCATTTGGATCGATACCATCAGCAATCAGCATTTCACGATATTGCTGCAGTTTACGCGTACGCTCTTCGATTTCAGCTGCAGCAGCGCTTTCTTCTTCGCGACGTTCATTAACTACAACTTCTAATTTTTCCAGCATTTCTTCGAGCGTTTCAAGGGTACATTCTCTTGCCTGCGCACGAAGAGTACGGATGTTGTTCAGAATTTTAAGTGCTTCGCTCATTGTAGTAATCTCAAACTTATAATGGGGGGTGGTTTGTTGACCTAATAATAGAGCCATAAATTCAGATGTGCAATAGCCAGGAATGTAAGGAATTCAAAAAATACTAAATAAAGCCGCTATTATTAATTACGCTAACTTAAATTTCCTCTTTGGCAGTCTCGCTTGTTATCACGATAACCTGCTTAACCCCGCCGCTTGCATCTTTTTTTTGTGACATTTGCCGCAGGAATTATAGTTGCGGCGGATAAATATCAGCCTTTTGTATTAGTTCCAGGCGACGGTGTTAAGGCAGGAATAGTTAATAAATAGTGAATTTTAATGAACGCAGATTCCACTATAAAAAGAAGTGTTATGTTTGGTTAACCATATAACCTATTCACCAGCATGACCGTCATTACTCTCTGTTTTAGCGGATTATTTTTGCGAAAAGAGGGCGTTTTACACCTTTCAGCACGGCATCGTTTGTGCGGCGTGTCGCTGATGACCAGACAAAATATGGTACAATGAATCATCGGGAATATTAAACATTGATTAGGGTTTTACGGCCAATGGCACAACTTTATTTCTACTATTCGGCAATGAATGCCGGGAAATCCACCGCACTGCTGCAATCCTCATACAATTACCAGGAGCGAGGAATGCGTACCGTTGTTTATACCGCTGAAATTGACGATCGCTTCGGTGCAGGGAAGGTGAGTTCCAGAATAGGCCTCTCTTCGCCAGCCAGGCTGTTTAACCCGCAAACTGACCTGCTGGAGGATATCCGCGCTGCGCATGCGTCAGAGCCCATTCACTGCGTGCTGGTTGATGAGAGCCAGTTCCTGACGCGTGAACAGGTGCACGCGCTCTCTGAAGTGGTTGATGAGCTCGATATCCCCGTTCTGTGCTACGGGCTGCGTACGGACTTCCGCGGGGAGCTGTTTGCCGGAAGCCAGTATTTGCTTGCCTGGTCAGATAAGCTGGTTGAACTAAAAACTATCTGTTTCTGCGGACGCAAGGCCAGCATGGTGCTTCGTCTCGACCAGGCTGGAAAACCTTATGCGGACGGTGAGCAGGTGGTGATTGGTGGCAATGAACGCTATGTGTCGGTCTGTCGTAAGCATTATAAGGAAGCGTTGTCCGTAGGCTCGCTGACGGCGATCCAGCACGACAACAGAAAATAATATCCGCCGCTATTCAGACATAAAAAAACCCGCCATACAGGCGGGTTTTTTCCTCAGGCTGTCAGTTAAGCGCTTTTCTTCGCTTTCTTGTCAGCTTTAATGACAGGAGCTTCTGTTTTCACAGCTGCAACGTCACCTTCTTTGAACTCACGACCGTAGTAGGTATCCAGCAGAATCTGTTTCAGCTCGGAGATCAGTGGGTAGCGCGGGTTAGCACCAGTACACTGGTCATCGAAGGCATCTTCAGACAGCTTGTCTACGTGAGCGAGGAAGTCAGCTTCCTGAACGCCTGCTTCACGGATAGATTTAGGAATACCCAGTTCAGCTTTCAGGCTTTCCAGCCATGCCAGCAGTTTCTCAATCTTCGCAGCAGTACGGTCGCCCGGTGCGCTCAGACCAAGGTGGTCAGCGATTTCAGCATAACGACGGCGCGCTTGCGGACGGTCATACTGGCTGAACGCAGTCTGCTTGGTTGGGTTGTCGTTGGCGTTATAGCGGATAACGTTGCTGATCAACAGGGCGTTCGCCAGACCGTGAGGAATGTGGAACTGTGAACCCAGCTTGTGCGCCATAGAGTGGCAAACACCCAGGAAGGCGTTCGCAAACGCGATACCGGCGATGGTTGCTGCACTGTGGACACGTTCACGTGCTACAGGGTTTTTAGAACCTTCGTTGTAGGACGCTGGCAGGTTTTCTTTCAGCAGTTTCAGAGCCTGCAGAGCCTGACCGTCAGAGAACTCAGACGCCAGTACAGAAACGTAGGCTTCCAGCGCGTGAGTCACGGCATCCAGACCACCGAACGCACACAGAGACTTCGGCATTTCCATGACCAGGTTGGCATCAACGATAGCCATATCTGGCGTCAGCGCGTAGTCAGCCAGCGGATATTTCTGACCTGTTGCGTCATCTGTTACTACCGCGAATGGCGTCACTTCTGAGCCGGTACCGGAAGTAGTGGTGACGGCGATCATTTTCGCTTTCACGCCCATTTTCGGGAACTTGTAGATACGTTTACGGATGTCCATAAAGCGCAGCGCCAGTTCTTCGAAGTGGGTTTCCGGATGTTCGTACATAACCCACATGATTTTCGCGGCGTCCATTGGGGAACCACCACCCAGTGCGATAATCACATCTGGTTTGAAGGAGTTCGCCAGTTCAGCACCTTTGCGTACAACGCTCAGGGTTGGGTCAGCTTCAACTTCGAAGAACACTTCAGTTTCGACGCCAGCTGCTTTCAGCACAGAGGTGATCTGGTCAGCGTAGCCGTTGTTGAACAGGAAACGGTCAGTCACGATGAGCGCACGTTTGTGGCCATCAGTAATCACTTCATCCAGCGCGATTGGCAGAGAGCCACGGCGGAAGTAGATAGATTTCGGAAGTTTGTGCCACAACATGTTTTCAGCTCGCTTAGCAACGGTTTTCTTGTTGATCAGGTGTTTTGGACCAACGTTTTCAGAGATGGAGTTACCACCCCAGGAACCACAACCCAGAGTCAGGGAAGGTGCGAGTTTGAAGTTATACAGGTCACCGATACCACCCTGAGAAGCAGGGGTGTTAATCAGGATACGGGCAGTTTTCATCATCTGACCGAAGTGGGCAACACGCTCTGGCTGGTTATCCTGGTCGGTGTACAGACATGAGGTATGACCGATACCGCCCATGGCAACCAGCTTCTCGGCTTTTTCTACCGCGTCTTCGAAATCTTTCGCACGGTACATAGCAAGCGTAGGAGACAGTTTTTCGTGAGCAAACGGCTCGCTTTCGTCGACAACTTTAACTTCACCGATCAGGATCTTGGTGGTCGCCGGAACGGTAAAGCCCGCGAGTTCAGCGATTTTATAGGCTGGCTGACCTACGATGGCAGCGTTCAGCGCGCCATTTTTGAGGATGATGTCCTGAACCGCTTTCAGCTCTTTGCCCTGCAGCAGGTAGCCGCCGTGGCTGGCGAAACGCTCGCGTACTGCATCGTACACGGAATCAACAACAACTACAGACTGTTCAGATGCACAGATAACGCCGTTATCGAAGGTTTTAGACATCAGCACAGACGCAACAGCGCGTTTGATGTCAGCGGTTTCATCGATAACAACGGGGGTGTTACCTGCGCCTACACCGATTGCTGGTTTACCGGAGCTGTATGCTGCTTTAACCATACCAGGACCCCCGGTCGCCAGAATCAGGTTAATGTCCGGGTGATGCATCAGCGCGTTAGACAGTTCAACAGAAGGTTGGTCGATCCAGCCAATCAGATCTTTTGGTGCGCCCGCAGCAATTGCTGCCTGCAGAACGATGTCGGCTGCTTTATTTGTTGCGTCTTTCGCACGTGGATGTGGAGAGAAGATGATTGCGTTACGGGTCTTCAGGCTGATCAGCGATTTGAAGATAGCCGTTGAAGTAGGGTTAGTCGTTGGAACAATACCGCAAATGATGCCGATAGGTTCGGCGATGGTGATCGTCCCGAAGGTGTCGTCTTCAGACAGAACGCCACAGGTTTTCTCATCTTTATAGGCGTTGTAGATATACTCAGAAGCAAAGTGGTTTTTGATCACTTTATCTTCAACGATACCCATGCCAGATTCGGCAACGGCCATTTTAGCGAGAGGGATTCGAGCATCTGCAGCAGCCAGAGCGGCCGCGCGGAAGATTTTATCAACCTGTTCTTGGGTGAAATTGGCATATTCACGCTGGGCTTTTTTAACGCGCTCGACGAGGGCGTTCAGTTCAGCGATATTAGTAACAGCCATAATGCTCTCCTGATAATGTTTAAACTCTTTTAGTAAACCAGCGCTCGATACGTCAGACAGTATAGACAGTGCCAATACGACTTGCGTTACATAAAGTAAAACAAAGGGTTACTTTATGCTCCAGTACACTAATTTACTAAAAGAGCCTTACCTTAGCATCATCCCTTTTTGTCAGGTGACCTCCCTGGGGGCGTAATCAAGATTACTCACTTCTGAGTACGGAAATCATGATCTGCGTCAATTTTCCACCAAGCTGATACCTTTCAGCAGGGTTATTTAATGGATATATTTCCACTGTTAATTAATTAAGTAACTATTGGAAGTGACGCTATCATTGTCTCAACATATGTTTAACATTCTGAAATGCTAACGTTTTGGCACAGATTTCTGGTGAAGTATGCTAATAAAAAGCGTATCTTCAGCGCGATTTTTCCTAACAATGTAACTGTCCCGGGCATGCGCAAAAGCGGAGCAAAACGTGATCCAAACGCTCTTTGATTTTCCAACGTATTTCAAATTTTTTATTGGTCTGTTTGCCCTGGTCAACCCGGTGGGGATCATTCCTGTCTTCATTAGTATGACCAGTTACCAGACGGCGGCGGCCCGGAACAAAACCAATCTTACTGCTAACCTGTCTGTGGCGATCATTTTGCTCACCTCGCTTTTCCTGGGTGATGCCATTCTCCAGCTCTTTGGCATCTCGATTGACTCCTTCCGCATTGCGGGCGGGATCCTGGTGGTGACCATTGCCATGTCCATGATCAGCGGTAAGCTGGGTGAGGATAAGCAGAACAAGCAGGAAAAGTCAGAAACCGCCATCCGCGAAAGTATCGGCGTGGTTCCGCTGGCATTGCCCCTCATGGCCGGGCCGGGTGCCATCAGTTCAACCATTGTCTGGGGCACGCGTTACCATAGCCTCATGCATTTGATCGGTTTTTCTGTCGCGATTGCCGTTTTCGCACTCTGTTGCTGGGGCGTCTTCCGCATGGCGCCGTTGCTGGTACGCCTGCTGGGGCAGACCGGCATCAACGTTATTACGCGTATCATGGGGCTGCTGTTAATGGCGCTCGGGATCGAATTCATTGTTACGGGTATTAAAAGCATTTTCCCCGGCTTGTTACATTGATATTTCATACGAAAGAACGGCGCTTCGGCGCCGTTTTTTTTGTATCAATATCAGCAAATCATATAAATAAAGTTGAAAAGCTTACCTGTCATAATAAATTCTACTAATAATGTTCATTTCATATATTTCATAGAGTTATGAATTCATCTCAAGCCTGCCTGCACAGAAAATCTTCGAACGCACTGTTATTTTACTCACACGATAGTCTTGGGCTTGCTGCGGGATAACCGAAATGATATTAGTAATTTCAACATTTCGTTAGATGAATGTGCTAAATAATAATCAATTGTTAAATTTTCGTACAAAACTACGCGATGATAATGCAGAGACGCGCCAGAAGGGAAAATCTTCCATATTGGTTTGAATTTTAAACATTTTTTAGGGTGCTCAACGTATGGAAGGGCTGGTCAGGACGATACGGCCTGGGCCGTAAAAGAGAATTGCTTAACAAATTTGCAAAATGTATTGGCGCGTGTTTACGCCATTTGATACTTTCCGGCCTACTATTTTGCAGCCTAAAACAAGTAGATGAGAATTATTTTCATATAATCCTCTTCTCAGATATCCAGCACAGGTCTCAAACAGGGGAGGCCTGGCAAGAATCGACGCAAGACGGCCATACGAGCGGTCAGTAATAAAAAAGTCGGTGATAGCAAGCAGTAAAAAAAGAACCTGACAGCAGCAAAAAAAACTCCTGCGCTGTACAGGCCCCAACAGGGGATTAGACAGCTGGCGAAAGCCAGTAATTATAATGAGTGGAGTACCAACACAATGTCCATCATCACAAAAAAAAATCTGGTAGCGGCGGGGATTTTAACTGCGCTAATCGCGGGAAACGCTGCAATGGCTGCGGACGTTCCTGCAGGTGTTCAACTGGCGGAAAAACAGACGCTTGTACGTAACAACGGTGCGGAAGTGCAGTCTCTCGATCCGCATAAAATTGAAGGCGTTCCTGAGTCAAACGTTAACCGCGACCTGTTTGAAGGTCTGCTGGTGACTGACGTAGACGGCCACCCGGCACCGGGTGTGGCAGAAAAGTGGGAAAATAAAGATTTCAAAGTCTGGACCTTCCATCTGCGTAAAGATGCCAAATGGTCCGACGGTACACCGGTTACCGCCGAAGATTTCGTGTATAGCTGGCAGCGCCTGGCGAATCCAAATACCGCCTCTCCGTATGCGAGCTATCTGCAGTATGGCCACATCGCCAATATCGATGACATCATCGCCGGTAAAAAGCCGGTCACCGACCTGGGCGTGAAAGCGATCGATGCTAATACCTTTGAAGTGACGTTGAGCGAACCTGTTCCGTACTTCTATAAGCTGCTGGTTCACCCGTCCGTCTCGCCGGTACCAAAATCCGCCGTGGAAAAATTTGGTGAAAAATGGACGCAGCCTGCCAATATCGTAACCAACGGCGCCTATAAGCTGAAAGACTGGGTGGTCAACGAACGTATGGTGCTGGAGCGTAACCCGCAGTACTGGGATAACGCGAAGACCGTGATTAATCAGGTCACCTACCTTCCAATCTCTTCCGAAGTGACCGACGTTAACCGCTACCGCAGCGGTGAAATCGACATGACCTATAACAACATGCCGATTGAACTGTTCCAGAAGCTGAAGAAAGAGATCCCGAAAGAAGTTCACGTCGATCCATATCTGTGCACCTATTATTACGAAATCAACAACCAGAAAGCACCGTTCACCGACGTGCGCGTTCGTACCGCGCTGAAGCTGGCACTGGATCGCGATATCATCGTGAACAAAGTGAAAAACCAGGGCGATCTGCCGGCGTACAGCTACACGCCTCCGTATACCGATGGGATGAAACTGGTTGAGCCTGAGTGGTTCAAATGGTCGCAGGAAAAACGTAACGAAGAAGCGAAAAAACTGCTGGCTGAAGCAGGATACACCGCAGACAAGCCGCTGACGTTCAACCTGCTGTATAACACATCAGATCTGCATAAAAAACTGGCGATTGCCGTCGCGTCTATCTGGAAGAAAAACCTGGGCGTGAACGTTAAGCTGGAAAACCAGGAGTGGAAAACCTTCCTCGATACGCGTCATCAGGGGACCTTCGACGTGGCGCGTGCGGGCTGGTGTGCGGACTATAACGAACCGACATCATTCCTGAACACCATGCTCAGCGACAGTTCAAACAACACGGCGCACTATAAGAGCCCGGCGTTTGACAAGATCATCGCTGAAACCCTGAAAGTGTCTGACGATGCGCAGCGCGCAGAGCTGTACGCGAAATCAGAAGAACAGCTCGATAAAGACTCTGCAATTGTACCGGTTTACTACTACGTTAACGCCCGTCTGGTGAAACCATGGGTAGGGGGTTATACCGGTAAAGACCCGTTGGATAATATTTCCGTTAAGAATCTTTATATTATCAAGCATTAATGGCAATACGTGGGGCGAGCCTGGCTTGCCCCACTGTGTCTACTTTGTAACATTCATCAGGCACACGCCAGAAGGTACGGGCAATGTTGAAATTTATCCTGCGTCGCTGTTTAGAAGCGATACCAACGTTATTTATTCTAATTACGATTTCCTTCTTTATGATGCGTCTCGCGCCGGGAAGTCCATTTACCGGTGAACGTACGTTGCCGCCAGAAGTCATGGCCAACATCGAGGCGAAGTATCACTTAAACGATCCCATCACCACCCAATACTTCAACTATTTGAAGCAGCTGGCGCACGGTGATTTTGGACCGTCATTTAAATATAAAGACTATTCCGTTAACGATCTGGTGGCCTCCAGCTTCCCGGTCTCGGCAAAACTGGGTGCTGCAGCATTCATTCTGGCCGTCGTTCTCGGGGTCACCGCAGGCGTTATCGCCGCGCTCAGACAAAATACCAAATGGGATTATGCCGTAATGGGGGTGGCAATGACCGGGGTAGTCATACCCAGCTTCGTTGTCGCGCCATTGCTGGTGATGATATTTGCCATCACGCTGAAATGGCTGCCCGGGGGCGGCTGGAACGGCGGGGCATTGAAGTTCATGATTTTGCCGATGGTGGCATTATCGCTGGCGTACATCGCCAGTATCGCGCGTATTACCCGTGGTTCAATGATCGAAGTGCTGCACTCAAACTTCATCCGCACCGCGCGCGCGAAAGGGCTGCCGATGCGCCGGATCATCTTCCGCCACGCGCTTAAGCCGGCGCTGCTGCCTGTGCTCTCCTATATGGGACCGGCATTCGTCGGCATCATTACGGGTTCAATGGTTATCGAAACAATTTACGGCCTGCCGGGTATTGGTCAACTGTTCGTAAACGGGGCGCTTAACCGTGACTACTCGCTCGTTCTGAGCCTCACGATCCTCGTGGGCGCACTGACCATTCTCTTTAACGCCGTTGTCGATGTGCTGTATGCCGTTATCGACCCGAAAATTCGTTACTAACGCTGGAGCACGCCATGATGTTGAGTAAGAAAAACAGCGAGGCGCTGGAAAACTTCAGTGAAAAACTGGAAGTAGAAGGTCGTAGCCTCTGGCAGGACGCGCGCCGTCGCTTTATGCATAACCGTGCGGCGGTCGCCAGCCTGGTTGTGCTGGTGATCATCGCGTTGTTTGTCACCCTGGCGCCGATGCTGTCGCAATTTACCTATTTCGATACGGACTGGGGCATGATGTCCAGCGCGCCTGATATGGAGTCCGGCCACTATTTCGGTACCGATTCATCCGGCCGTGATTTGCTGGTGCGCGTGGCGATTGGTGGCCGTATTTCTCTGATGGTCGGTATCGCCGCCGCGCTGGTGGCGGTGATCGTGGGGACGCTTTACGGCGCGCTTTCCGGCTACCTTGGCGGCAAAGTAGACTCGGTGATGATGCGTCTCCTGGAAATCCTGAACTCCTTCCCGTTTATGTTCTTCGTGATTTTGCTGGTGACCTTCTTCGGCCAGAACATCCTGTTGATCTTCGTGGCCATCGGGATGGTTTCCTGGCTGGATATGGCGCGTATCGTGCGCGGCCAGACGCTGAGCCTCAAACGCAAAGAGTTTATCGAAGCGGCGCAGGTAGGGGGGGTATCAACCAGTAATATCGTGGTTCGCCATATCGTGCCTAACGTGCTGGGCGTGGTGGTGGTCTATGCCTCACTGCTGGTGCCAAGCATGATTCTGTTTGAATCCTTCCTCAGCTTCCTGGGGCTGGGCACGCAGGAGCCACTGAGCAGCTGGGGCGCGCTGCTGAGCGACGGCGCAAACTCGATGGAAGTTTCACCGTGGCTGCTGCTTTATCCGGCGGGTTTCCTGGTCGTTACCCTGTTTTGTTTTAACTTTATCGGCGATGGCCTGCGTGATGCCCTCGACCCGAAAGACCGTTAAGGAGCGCCGTCATGACAATTATTGAAACGGCCACCGCGCCACAGGCGCAGCAGCAGAGCAATCTTCTGCTGGATGTTAAAGACCTCCGCGTGACCTTTAAAACCCCGGACGGCGATGTTACTGCGGTCAACGATCTCAACTTTAACCTGAGCAAAGGGGAAACGCTGGGGATCGTGGGTGAATCCGGCTCCGGAAAATCCCAGACGGCATTTGCGTTAATGGGCCTGCTGGCCGCTAACGGCGTGATTGGCGGTTCGGCGAAATTCAACGGTCGCGAAATTCTTAACCTGCCGGAGCTCGAGCTGAACAAGCTTCGCGCCGAACAGATCTCAATGATTTTCCAGGATCCGATGACCTCCCTGAACCCGTATATGCGCGTCGGTGAGCAGCTGATGGAAGTCCTGATGCTGCACAAAGGTCTGGGCAAAGCGGAAGCTTTTGAGGAATCCGTTAAAATGCTGGATGCGGTAAAAATGCCGGAAGCGCGCAAGCGCATGCGCATGTTCCCGCACGAGTTCTCTGGCGGTATGCGTCAGCGCGTGATGATTGCCATGGCGCTGCTGTGCCGGCCAAAACTGCTGATTGCCGATGAACCGACTACCGCGTTGGACGTCACCGTGCAGGCGCAAATCATGACCCTGCTGAACGAGCTTAAGCGTGAGTTCAACACGGCGATTATCATGATCACCCACGATCTGGGCGTGGTTGCCGGTATCTGTGACAAAGTGCTTGTGATGTACGCCGGGCGCACCATGGAATACGGCAAAGCGCGCGACGTATTCTATCAGCCAGCCCATCCGTACTCGATTGGCCTGCTGAACGCGGTGCCGCGTCTTGATGCGGAAGGGGAGTCCCTGCTCACCATTCCGGGCAACCCGCCAAACCTGCTGCGACTGCCGAAAGGCTGTCCGTTCCAGCCGCGCTGCCCGCACGCGATGGAAATCTGTAACAGCGCGCCGCCGCTGGAAGCATTTGCCCCAGGCCGTCTGCGCGCCTGCTTTAAGCCGCAGGAGGAGCTGGTATGAACGCAGTAGATGAAAAACGCAACGTGCTGCTCGAAATCGCCGACCTCAAGGTGCATTTCGACATCAAAGACGGTAAGCAGTGGTTCTGGCAGCCGCCGAAGACCCTGAAAGCGGTAGATGGCGTCACCTTGCGTCTGTATGAGGGGGAAACCCTGGGCGTGGTGGGTGAATCCGGCTGCGGTAAATCCACCTTTGCGCGTGCGATTATCGGTCTGGTGAAAGCCACCGGCGGCAAAGTGGCCTGGCTGGGTAAAGATCTGCTGGGCATGAAGCCTGACGAGTGGCGCGACGTGCGCAGCGATATCCAGATGATTTTCCAGGATCCGCTGGCCTCATTAAACCCGCGTATGACCATCGGTGAGATTATCGCCGAACCGCTGCGCACCTATCATCCAAAGATGCCGCGTCAGGAAGTCCGCGACCGCGTGAAGGCGATGATGCTCAAAGTCGGGTTGTTGCCTAACCTCATTAACCGTTACCCGCATGAATTTTCAGGCGGCCAGTGTCAGCGTATTGGCATTGCGCGTGCGCTTATCCTTGAGCCGAAACTGATTATTTGTGATGAACCGGTCTCCGCGCTGGACGTGTCGATTCAGGCGCAGGTGGTTAACCTGCTTCAGAAACTACAGCGCGAAATGGGGCTGTCGCTAATCTTCATTGCACACGACCTGGCGGTGGTAAAACACATCTCCGACCGCGTGCTGGTGATGTATCTGGGCCATGCCGTGGAACTGGGAACCTATGACGAGGTGTACCATAACCCGCTGCACCCTTATACCAAAGCGCTGATGTCGGCTGTGCCGATCCCCGATCCGGATCTGGAAAAGAATAAAACGATTCAGCTTCTGGAAGGGGAATTGCCGTCGCCGATCAATCCGCCGTCGGGCTGCGTGTTCCGCACGCGATGCCCAATGGCCGGGCCGGAATGCGCGAAAACGCGACCGGTGCTGGAGGGCAGTTTCCGACATGCGGTTTCCTGCCTGAAAGTAGACCCGCTATAATCGCAAGGGCTGACATGATGTCAGCCCTTATTTTTTTGCGAGGTTACCGTGTCGCGTTTATTCACTTCAGCCCGTCGGCGGCTCTATCATCTTTTATTCGATCCTGAAACGGTATCGGGACGCCGTTTTGAAGGTCTGTGTGCGCTGTTTGCGCTATTGAGCGTAGTGGTCATCTTTATTGAATCGGGTGTGGGGACGCAATATCACCTGACATTTGAGGAATGGCATGCGTTTGTCTGGCTGGAACTTATTATTACCCTGGTCTTTACCGCTGAGTATATTCTGCGTGTTGTTTGCTGGCCCAACCCGGCAAAGTACGTCTTTAGCTTCTGGGGCTTTATTGATTTAGCGACGATCCTGCCGCTCTATGTGATGTGGCTGTGGCCGGAGATCAGCCTCAACTATGTTTTCGCCTGGCGAGCGATGCGCGTTATTCGGGTCTTGCGTATTCTGAAGTTACTGCGCTTTATGCCGTCGCTGCGCGTATTCTGGAGTGCGATCGTCAGCGCACGCCATCAGCTTATTCTGTTCTATTCGTTTATTGCCATCGTCATGATTGTTTTTGGCGCGCTGATGTATTTGATCGAAGGGCAGAAATATGGCTTCACGACGCTCAACGCGTCCGTCTACTGGGCGATAGTGACCGTTACGACCGTGGGGTATGGCGATATAACGCCCCATACGCCGCTGGGACGTATTGTGGCATCCGTGCTGATTCTGATTGGGTATTCGGTAATTGCCATTCCGACGGGGCTTATTACCACGCACATGAGCAGCGCGTTTCAGAACCATAAACAGCGGCGCAAATGTCCGAACTGCCACCAGGTCGATCATGAACACAGCGCGCGGTTTTGCAACCGCTGCGGAAGCGCGTTACCGGATTAAATAAAAAAGGCTGCTATCGCAGCCTTTTTTATTATTCGCGCCAGAGTATGTGGCACAGCTTGTGGTCTTTCTCACGACACAGCAGGACGCGCGCAAAAATGTCGTTAATTTCACCGCCGTCTTCATCAGCCAGCCCAATAACCACTTCGGCAAAGAAGTCAGGGTTCAGGTCGAAATCTACATGTTCGGCCCAGTCCTCTGAAGGGTCGAACAATTCGGCACCGCCGCGCTCTTCGAACTGCAGATTAAAGAGGATCACGTCTGCGGGATCGAGGTTATCAACCGCCAGTTCGAGAAAAATGTCATAGGCCTGCTCGAGCGTTTCGTCTTCGGTCAGGCGATTGTTCAGATCCATTTCCATGATGACTACCTGTTTAACATCGTTGGGCACGTTTTACAGCAACGGACTAAAGAAGTAAAACAGTCGTTCAGCTATTCGCTGCCATAACGGACGTTTTACCCACAGCCTGGCATCCAGCAGCCGCGAGCGGGAGATATAGTCATCCTGAACCGCCGCCAGGTCACCGCCAAAGCCGGCGTCATCAATCACCAGGGTGATTTCAAAGTTTAGCCACAGGCTGCGCATATCAAGGTTAACCGTGCCCACCAGGCTTAATTCGCCGTCGACCAGCACGCTCTTGGTGTGCAGGAGACCGCCTTCAAACTGGTAAATTTTCACCCCGGCGGCAAGCAGTTCGCTAAAGAAGGCACGGCTGGCCCAGCCCACCAGAAGGGAGTCATTTTTGCGTGGCAGAATGATACTGACATCGACGCCGCGCTGCGCTGCGGTACAAATCGCGTGCAGCAGATCATCGCTGGGGACAAAGTAGGGCGTCGTCATGATCAGATATTCACGCGCGGAGTAGGTTGCCGTCAGCAGCGCCTGGTGAATCAAGTCCTCCGGGAAGCCTGGTCCGGAGGCGATAGTATGAA
Organism: Enterobacter cloacae complex sp. P6RS; assembly: GCF_014982245.1. NCBI lineage: Bacteria > Pseudomonadati > Pseudomonadota > Gammaproteobacteria > Enterobacterales > Enterobacteriaceae > Enterobacter > Enterobacter cloacae complex sp. P6RS. Next base: position 99,815 of record NZ_JADCLB010000020.1, on the reverse strand, counting down.
TTGTATGACCGCTGGCCTCTTCAAACGGCATAATATTGCCATCCGGCGGTGGCGGCAGGATACGCTTGCCGGTCTCTATCTCCCAGTCGCAGGAGTAAACGATGCCCATCGAGGTGGCAATCGGCCCCTCCATTCGCGCCATCAGATCCACCCATTGCCCGACGCCGGAGTCCTGTTTAAAGAAGCGCGGGTCAACCATGTTCATACTGCCGGTGTAGGCAATATAGTTATCGATCATGACCATTTTACGGTGCTGGCGAAGGTCCATCCGGCGCAGAAACACGCGCAGGAGATTCACCTTCAGTGCCTCAACCACCTCGATACCGGCGTTACGCATCATGCCCGCCCAGGGGCTACGGAAAAATGCCACGCTGCCCGCGGAGTCCAGCATCAGACGGCAGTGGATCCCCCTGCGTGCGGCCGCCATCAGGGATTCAGCGACCTGGTCAGCCATGCCGCCGGGCTGCCAGATATAAAACACCATCTCAATATTATGGCGAGCCAGCTGAATATCGCGGATTAACGCCTGCATGACATCATCGGACGACGTCAGAAGCTGGAGCTGATTGCCCTTAACGCCGCCAATCCCCTGGCGACGCTCGCAGAGCTTAAACAGCGAGGAGGCGACGCTGCTGTTCTCCTCGGCAAAGATATGCTTACAGGCTTTGAGATCGTTAAGCCACTTCGCGGTGGAAGGCCACATTGCGCGCGCCCGCTCGGCACGGCGCTTACCCAGATGAAGCTCACCGAAAGAAAGATAGGCAATAATTCCCACCAGTGGGAGGATATAAATGATCAGAAGCCAGGCCATGGCAGAGGGTACGGCTCTGCGCTTCATCAGGATGCGTAACGTCACACCCGCGATTAACAGCCAGTATCCCAGAATGACCAGCCAACTCACCACGGTGTAGAAGGTTGTCATAGATAAAAAAATCCTTTTGAAAGCGTATTGTTATGAGTGTACGCATCAGGATTCATCTGGCAAATAAAAACGCCAGGTAAAAGCGCTGGTTTGCTGTCGGGTTGGGTTTATAATGGCGGCTCTGTTTGAGAAAGAGTTGTAGACATGAAGCGCAGTAGAACAGAAGTAGGGCGCTGGCGTATGTTGCGACAGGTGAGTCGTCGCAAGGCTCGTTGGCTGGAAGCACAATCCCGCCGCAATATGCGTATCCACGCCATCAGAAAATGTGGATTGACCCGGCACCGCAATGCGTTGCTGTTCGCAGTCCAGGATATCTGAAACCCATGAGGGCACCGCAAGGTGCCCGCTGATTATATTGTGTCTTATTTTGCGAATATCGTTATTGCGGCGATATTCCGGTTATTTTTAGCAAAAGGAGGGAGAGGTGTTTGCGGAGTTTGGTGTACTGAATTTCTGGACGTATGTTGTTGGCGCATTTTTTATCGTGCTGGTTCCCGGGCCAAACACCCTGTTTGTGCTGAAAACGGGGATCGGTCACGGTGTTAAAAAAGGATATCTTGCCGCGACCGGCGTGTTTATCGGTGATGCGGTATTGATGTTCCTGGCCTGGGCGGGTGTTGCGGCATTGATCCAGACGACCCCCGTACTCTTTAATATCGTGCGCTATCTCGGGGCTTTCTATCTGCTGTGGTTGGGCGGAAAAATGCTCTGGTCGGTGATCACACGTCAGAATAATGCTCAAGAGAGCGGAACCGAGCCTGCCAGCACGATCATGAAACGCTCCCTCGTCCTGAGCCTGACCAATCCAAAAGCGATTCTGTTCTACGTTTCGTTCTTTGTGCAGTTTATCGACGTGAATGCGCAAAATACCGGTACCTCTTTCCTGATCCTCGCTACCACGCTTGAGCTGATTAGCTTTATGTACATGAGCTTCCTGATCTTCTCTGGGGCGTTTGTTACGCGTTATCTGAAAACCAAAAAGAAACTGGCAAAGCTGGGGAACGGGCTGATAGGGCTGCTGTTTGTCGGGTTTGCGGCGCGGTTAGCGTCACTACATTGATGTGAAAAAAGGCTCCTGCGGGAGCCTTTTTACCTCAGAACACTTTCTTATACGGTCGCACCGTCACTTTTGCATACACACCCGCCGCAACGTATGGGTCTGCGTCAGCCCAGGCCTGCGCCGCTTCAATAGACTCAAACTCAGCAATAACCGTGGAGCCAGAAAAACCGGCGGCTCCCGGGTCATTGCTGTCAACAGCAGGCATTGGACCCGCGGTCAGCAAACGGCCTTCGTCCTGGAGCAGCTGCAGGCGAGCCAGATGGGCAGGGCGAACAGAGAGACGTTTTTCGAGGGAATCAGCGACATCTTCAGAGTAAATCACGTAAAGCACGGTGAAGCTCCTTAAGCGTTATAAAGTGTCAGTTACGTTATGTGAAAGGGCAATTGACTGCAATGTAAAGATAAAAACAACGTTAATACCCCGATCTGGATGTCCTTTTTTTGACCACTCCTGCGCTTAAATTGCGCCAGAACAAAGCGTCTTATTGAATATGATTGCTATTTGCATTTAAAATCAGGGTCCGGTTTTTTAACGTTGATGATTATGACTTCGATGACCCTTGATTTACCTCGCCGCTTTCCCTGGCCGACGCTGTTGTCCGTCGTGATTCACGGTGCCGTCGTGGCGGGTTTGCTCTACACCTCGGTTCATCAGGTTATTGAAATGCCCGCACCCGCCCAGCCGATCTCGGTAACCATGGTCTCGCCAGCGGATCTCGAACCGCCGCAGGTTGCGCCACCACCGCCACAGCCGGTTGCTGAGCCTGAACCGGAACCCGAGCCTGTACCGGAGCCACCGAAGGAGGCACCGGTGGTGATCCACAAACCTGAACCGAAGCCAAAACCTAAGCCGAAACCGAAGCCGGTGAAGAAGGTCGAGGAGCGTCCGAAACGTGAAGAACGCCCGGTTGAACCGCGCGCGACCCAGCCGGTCGAGAATACAGCGCCTTCGCGTCCGGTCATGAATAACAGCGCACCGGCGGCGAAGCCGACGGTTGCCGCACCAGCGGGCCCACGTGCGTTGAGCCGTAATCAGCCTCAATATCCGGCGCGGGCTCAGGCCTTACGTATTGAAGGTCGCGTACGGGTGAAATTTGACGTCACTGCGGATGGCCGTGTGGATAACGTGGAAATCCTGTCTGCGCAACCTTCTAATATGTTTGAGCGCGAAGTGAAGTCGGCGATGCGCAGATGGCGCTACGAACCCGGTAAACCGGGAAGCGGACTGATCGTGAACATTGTTTTCCGCCTGAATGGCGGGGCGCAGATGGAATAATAAAAGCCTCCGAAAGGAGGCTTTTTTTTGCCTGCCATTCAGGCTGGCGGAAGCTGACGAGGTTTACCGTCGCTATCGACAGCGACATAAATAAACAGCGCTTCAGTTGCTTTATAGCGCTGTCCAATCGGTTCAGAAGAGACTTTCTTCACCCAGACTTCAATGTTGATGGAGATGGATGTATTGCCGCGCTTTACGCAGCGGGCGTAACAGCAAACCACATCACCTACCGCAACCGGACGCAGGAAGGTCATTCCATCCACCCGCACGGTCACCACGCGTCCGTGAGCAATCTCTTTTGCCAGAATTGCGCCGCCCATATCCATCTGCGACATCAGCCAGCCGCCAAAAATATCGCCATTGGCATTGGTGTCAGCGGGCATTGCCAGTGTGCGTAAAACCAGTTCGCCCTGAGGGGCGTTATTTGTTGTCATTGTTTTAACTCATAACGGAAGACTTCAGGCGGGATGCTACTATGATTTCACAGCGGAGAGAATAGACCAGAACGCCTGTCGAACACGTTCTGGTCAGTCAGCAATCAGTGCTTGTCGTCCTGCGGCATGTGGCGATAGATATAAATGCCGCTTAGCAGGGTGAATATCAGCGTCAGGGCCGTCAGGCCGAAGACCTTAAAGTTGACCCAGATATTCTGTGGCAGCCAGAAAGCGATATAGATATTGGCAAGACCGCAAAGGATAAAGAACACGGCCCAGGCGATATTCAGGCGCGACCAGACCTCCTGAGGCAGCGTCAGCTCTTTGCCGAGCATGCGCTGGATCAGCGGCTTTTTCATCACCCACTGGCTGATGAGCAGCGCACCCGCAAACAGCGCGTAGATCACCGTCACTTTCCACTTGATAAATTCATCATTGTGGAAGAAGAGGGTAAGCCCACCGAATACGGCGACCAGGACGAACGTTACCAGCGCCATTTTCTCAACTTTACGGTAGCGCACCCAGCTGTAGATCAGCACAACCGCTGTCGCAATAATCAACGCTGTGGTGGCAGCATAAATGTCATACAGTTTGTAAAACGCGAAAAAGACCACCAGCGGTAAAAAATCAAGAAACTGCTTCATTCTGTGATTCCATCTTCTCTGTTGAGCCGGGCCCTGTCATGCACCCGGCATCAGGGTTACTGACGAATTAACGTATACAGGCGGAACAGATAGACAAGCAGCACCGCTGAAATCAGGTTGCTCAGTGTATTCGCGACCACCGCGCCAACGTTCGGGGTTAATACCGCAAAATTCGGAGCAAACAGGAGCAGGAGCGTTTTTGCCAGCAGCCAGCCCATCACGGCAGGAGCAACCAGACGCATGTTCGCCCATGCCAGCCTGATGCTGCTGCGCATCGCGGTAAAAATTCCCATTTTATCCTGCACGACCATTACTGGGGCAAAAGCGAGCACAATAGCCAGTAACACGCCCGGCACCACAACCAGCATAATTCCCATCTGCACCAGCATGGTGGTTAAAAAGATCAGGATAAACAGCTTAGGTAAGACCGGCGCGCTGGCGCCAATCGCCCGCAAGGCGCTGACCCGGTGGCCCGCCGACACCAGTTGGATCATCAGCAAAACGCCGCCCGCCAGAATGGCGTTACCAATCAGGCCAGAAAACGTGGATGCGGCAGACGCCCGCAGCAGAATTTGTTGCTGCTCTGGCGTCATGTTTTGTACCAGTTCAAATAGCCCCACGCTTCCTGCAAGATGGTCGCCCTGGCTCAGGCTGGCAATCTGTTCTTCACTCGGTGAGAACGCATGACCCAGCACCACAGTGATAAAGGCGCAAAGCAACGCGATCAGTAAAAAGGTAATGAACTGATTGCGGAAAAAATTTCCCGTGTCACGGTAGACAGACTTCGCCGTGATAGACATGCACTCTCCTTGCGTATTGCAGGTGTTAATTAGCCGGCAATTGTACACCGGATGAACCTGCTGTGGCAGCATCAAGGCTTGTATGGAAAAGCATATCTTTGTAAAGCGGCGGTAATCCAAAGCGCGCGCGGGCGCGATTACAGGCTTCGTTGACCTGCCCATCTTCCCCCGACATGGCAAATTCCCGGCACGGGCTGGGGCGATCCTCATAGATCGCGCACCGGGTCGAAACCCCGGGCTCACCTTGTAAGGCCGCGCAGCGGGCCTGCTTTTGATTGGTGCCGCTCATGCAGCGCAGAAAGGGGGTTAACGGCTCAGTAAGATGAACCGGAACGGTACCGCCGCCATCGCTGGCTTCAGCCCAATAGAAAGAGACTCGAAAATACGCACAACAGGCTCCGCACGTCATGCACGGGTTAACTTCACTCATGGCACACCTGCAAAAAAGAACGCATCAAATCAACTTGTGAGAGCGATAAATTATCCAGCCGACAGAGGAAGAGCAAGAGGGGGAAAAGAGAAAATTTTGTAACTGTGAAATGCCAAAAATTGACATAGAAACAACTTATTGCTTTTCAAAGCGCCACAAAAAATTAACCCAGATCAATGAATGTTAACTTACTGGTTTTAATGTGATCTGTGGCAGATCACTTATTACTCTTTTGTGAGTATATTCTCATCCGCGATTAAAACCACAACGATGGAGCGGATATGAAAAAATTAGCGGTGGCAGCCCTTGTATTAAGCAGTCTCTCTGGCGGCGCGTATGCGCATGAAGCAGGCGAATTCTTTATTCGTGCCGGTTCGGCTACGGTTCGCCCAACTGAAGGATCGGATAACGTGCTGGGGATGGGCGGTTTTAACGTCAGTAACAACACCCAGTTAGGTTTAACATTCACCTGGATGGCGACGGATAACGTTGGGGTTGAGCTTTTGGCGGCAACCCCGTTCCGTCACCGTGTCGGTCTTGGTGCGACCGGTGATATCGCCACGGTTCACCATTTACCGCCAACGCTGATGGCGCAATGGTACTTTGGCGATGCCAGCAGCAAGGTGCGTCCATATATTGGCGCGGGTGTGAACTACACCACCTTCTTCGATGAGAAATTCAACGATACCGGTAAAGAAGCAGGACTCTCCGATCTCAGCCTGAAAGACTCGTGGGGTATGGCTGGGCAGGTTGGTCTGGACTATCTGATTAACCGCGACTGGCTGATCAACGCCTCGGTCTGGTATATGGATATTGATACGGACGTACGCTTCAAGGCGGGCGGCGAGCAGCAAAGCATCAATACGCGTCTGGATCCGTGGGTGTTCATGTTCTCTGCGGGTTATCGTTTCTGATCCCCGTCAAACTGGCCACAGGGTGGCCAGTTTGCTTTGCTCGCTTCAAAACGACGGATAAACCGGCCGCTCGTCAAGCTTTACGCAGTGCCTCAGGATCTTTTCCCCATCATATAAATAGCTGAAAGCGTCGCTGTACAGGGAATGGAAGAGAATATCACCGTTGGCAAACGGGATAATTTCGGTATCACCCACACGTTTATGACCCGCGCCGGTTTCAAAATGACCGCGCCATCGTTCCTGAGTATGGTCATAGACGTGCAGAATAACGTCGACAAGTCCTCTTTCCGGGCAATTAAGGCGCAGGAAGGTCGAAGAAAAATTCAGGGACAGCGCGTGGAAGGGAATCAATAAGGCGAAAACCAGTAAAGCTCGTAAATACATCAAACCGCGAAAACCTCCTTCAAAAGGGAAATGAGATTTTACTTAAGTCAAAAATCGCGTTTTTGCCGTGGATCAACATGGCTTATAATTCAATACGATAAAGGCCCCTTGCGAGGCCCTTAGCGATCATTTTTGAATCAGATAGCGAATGGTTGGCCCGTCCTGCTGGATATCCAGCACCGTATAACCGTGGTTTTTTGCATCCAGCGGAATGTTGTTGATGGATTGCGGACAATCGCTCACCACCTCCAGAATTTCACCTTTTTCCAGCTGCGGCAGTGCCTCAAGCGTGGCAACCGCCGGATACGGGCAGGGTTCACCGATCATATCCAGACGATAGTCGGGGACGATCTCTTTCATGCAGCGTTCTCCTGCGTTTCAGTTTTGACGACGGCACGGCGGAAGAAGCGTTTCTCCTGTGCGACAACCAGTAAAAAAGCGACCAGCAGCAGGGCATAAGTCACCAGCAGGCCGCCGAGAGGGCCGAAAGCGCTCAGCAGGTTAACCTTGTCCCAGTTTGTGGCAAGCACCGGGGACACGTCGTCCCAGAAGTATGCGAGGAGTGTGGATCCAAGGACATTCCCAAGCCCGACCCACCAGTAGTGCACCTGTCCCTCAACCGCGCGGTACATCCAGCCGGTTTCACACCCGCCCGCCAGCACAATCCCGAAGCCAAACAGCAGACCGCCAATCACCGCGTTCGGGCCAGCCCACATGATCTTCGGTTCAACACCGAGCTGAACATAGCTGAAGATGCCGATAGCGCTCACCGCCATGCCGGCAATGATTGCCTTCGCCATCATCGTCCTTCCGGTGATCCACATATCGCGAAACGCAGAGGTAAAGCAGATCTGCGCGCGTTCGATCAGCAGGCCAAAGCCGACGCCGAACAACATCGCCAGGCCAAGCTTCGGCTGATTCATCGCCGTGCAAATGGCCCATGCGATCATAGCAAAAAAGACCAGCATACCCAGGCGGAAACGGCGCTTTGCCTGCTCCGGTTTTTGGGTTAGCGGGGACGCCGCGCTGACTTTTGTCATTTTCACCGGAATGCGGAACAGCGGCAGAAGGGTGAATTTTGCTCCGAAGTAAGAGCCAATCGCCGTGGCCACGGCAAAAAACCAGGCATGAAGGGAGAACTGCGGAATCCCCGTAAAGAACGCGGCCAGATTACAGCCCATCGCCAGGCGGGCGCCAAACCCGGCAATCATACCCCCGACTACCGCCTGCATGATGCGAACGCGGCTTTTGGGCATGCGCAGCTTAACGTTGTTTGCCCACAGCGCCGCAGCGAAACAGCCGCCGAACATGCCGATAATCATCATTCCGTCGATGCGGGTAAGAGGGGTACCGTCCAGGTGAATGAGTTTGAAGTATCCCCACTCTTCGGTGTGTACGCCTGCGAGCTGCAGCAGTTGCCCACCCCAGCGGGTGAATTCACCGGTGACGGCCCAGAAGGTGCCGGTAATGCCGAAATAATAAGTAGAGAGAATGCCTGCCGCGATGACGGCCGGAACAGGTGACCAGAACTTAACCAGGTAAGTCTGTTTGAAGGATTGCCATGACATGAATAAGCCTCTGAACTCAGAAGGATTAGTGCTAAAAAGAGTCCAGATCATACGCTTACGCGAAAGTTTGAAAAGCTATTCACACCGAAAATATCGACGGGATCAATTTTGACGTAATCCTTTGGAGAGGATGGAGAAGGAGGAGTAACCGTCTGGCAGGGTTGCCAGACGGTGGAGGGGTCAGGCTTTACGCGTCGCCGCCTTCATGGCAGTCACAAACGCCTTCAGCTCGGCCAGCATCTGCTCGGGCTTGTCCACGTTCTTCTCGATGATCTTCACAATCGCGGAGCCGGAGATGGCACCCGCCGCCTTCGCCTCAATTGCCGCGGTGACCTGATCCGGAGAGGAGATCCCGAAGCCCTGCAGCGGCGGCGCGGCATGGTACTCGGCCAGCTTTTCCACCAGATGATGCAGCGGCAGGGCCGCTTTATTCTCGGCGCCGGTCACGCCCGCGCGCGAAAGCAGATAGGTATACCCGCGTCCGTAAGAGGCTATCTGGCGCAGCAGTTCATCGTCCGCGTTAGGCGGGCAGATGAAAATAGGGGCGACATTGTGACGCATCGCAGCCTGGCGGAACGGCGCGGACTCTTCCACGGGCACGTCTGCTACCAGGACCGAGTCGACACCAACTCGCGCGCATTCGGCATAGAACTCGTCAACACCACGGTTGAACACCAGGTTGGCGTACATCAGCAGGCCAATCGGAATGGTCGGGTGCTTCTGGCGGATCGCCGCCAGCATTTCAAAGCACTGGGTTGGGGTCACGCCTGCCGCAAAGGCGCGCAGGGTGGCGTTCTGGATGGTCGGGCCATCCGCCAGCGGATCGGAGAAAGGAATACCCAGCTCCAGCGCGTCGGCGCCGGCTTCAATCAGGGCGTCGATAATCTTCAGAGACTGCTCAGGGCCAGGGTCGCCCAGGGTAACGAAGGGGACGAACGCGCCTTCCTGGCGGGATTTCAGTTCTGCAAATACGTTATCGTAGCGTTCCATCAGATTTCCCCTCGTGCTTTCAAAATATCGTGAACGGTGAAGATATCTTTGTCACCGCGACCGGAAAGGTTCACCACCAGCAGTTGCTCTTTTTCCGGGTTTTCTTTCATCATTTTCAGCGCGTGCGCCAGCGCGTGAGAAGACTCCAGCGCCGGGATGATCCCTTCGCTGCGGCACAGCGCTTTGAAGGCTTCCAGCGCTTCGTCATCGGTAATGGAGACATAGTCCGCGCGGCCGGTACTGTTCAGGAACGCATGCTGTGGTCCGACTGACGGGAAGTCGAGGCCGGCAGAAATAGAGTAAGACTCTTCAATCTGGCCCTCATCGGTTTGCATCATCGGGGATTTCATGCCGAAGTAGATCCCCACGCGGCCATGCTTCAGCGGCGCGCCGTGTTCACCCGATTCAATGCCGTGACCGGCAGGCTCGACGCCAATCAGCCCAACGCGGGTGTCGTCGATAAAGTCTGCGAACATGCCGATGGCGTTAGACCCGCCGCCGACGCAGGCAATGACTGCATCCGGCAGGCGACCCTCTTTTTCAAGGATCTGCGCTTTGGTCTCTTCACCGATCATGCGCTGGAATTCGCGCACGATGGTCGGGAACGGGTGAGGACCTGCCGCGGTGCCGAGCATATAGTGCGCCGTTTCGTAGCTGCCGGACCAGTCGCGCAGCGCTTCGTTACAGGCATCTTTCAGCGTCGCAGAACCGCTGTGCACCGGGATCACTTCCGCACCCATCAGGCGCATACGGAACACGTTCGGCGACTGACGCTCAACGTCTTTAGCACCCATATAGATGCGGCACTTCAGGCCGAGCAGGGCGCTGGCGAGCGCAGAAGCCACGCCATGCTGGCCCGCGCCGGTTTCGGCGATGATTTCGGTTTTACCCATACGCTTTGCGAGCAGCGCCTGGCCCAGCACCTGGTTAGTTTTATGCGCGCCGCCGTGCAGCAGGTCTTCACGCTTAAGATACAGCGTGGTTTTGGTGCCTTCGGTCAGGTTGCGGCATTTGGTCAGCGCGGTTGGACGCCCGGCGTAGTTTTTCAGCAGGTCGGTAAACTCCGCCTGAAACGCCGGATCTTTCTGCGCGCTCACGAACGCTTCTTCCAGCTGGCGCAGCGCGGGCATCAGGATTTGCGGAACGTACATCCCGCCGAACTCGCCAAAATACGGGTTAAGTAATGTCGTCATCTTCTCTTCCTTAATATGCACGCAGAGTTTTAAACACCGAGGCCAGCTTGCTGGCATCTTTGATACCCGGTTGCGACTCTACGCCTGAATTGAAATCGAGGCCTGCGCAGCCGGTTTTCGCGGCTTCCACACAGTTATCCGGGCTTAGTCCGCCCGCCAGCAGGACGTTGTCCAGCTTTTCGCCGTTCAGCAGCGACCAGTCAAAACGTTGTCCGGTGCCGCCCTGGCCGTTGTCGAGCACGTATTTGTCAACGTGGTGAAGATTACGTGCGGGCAGGGTGGTGCCCACGCTTTGTGCTTTCCAGATTTGAACCTGCGGTGCCAGCGCGTCGCGCAGGGCATTGATATACGCCTGATCTTCATCGCCATGGAGCTGAACGGCACTCAGGGATAACGCGTCGGCTTTTGCCACAACATCCGCGACATCCGCATTGCGGAACACGCCAACATAGCTCAGCGGGGCCGCCGCGATTACCTTGCGGACCTGTTCCTCATTGACTGCACGAGGAGAGGTGTCGACGAAGATTAAACCGCCATAGATTGCTCCAGCCTCATACGCGGCCAGCGCATCCTGTTCGCGGGTTAGGCCGCAGACTTTGTTTTCACCCAGCAGCACGCGACGCACCGCCGCATTGAGGTCGTCATGTTCCATCATGGCGGAGCCAATCAGGAAACCGTTGGCGAAGTGGCTCAGCTCGCGCACCTGGGCGTAGCTGTTAATGCCGGACTCGCTGATCACCGTGACGCCCGCACCCAGACGCGGCGCCAGCTGGCGGGTACGGTTCAGGTCAATCGACAAGTCGCGAAGATCGCGGTTGTTGATGCCGACCACTTTGGCTTCCAGCGCGATGGCGCGCTCAAGCTCTTCTTCGTTACTCACTTCGGTCAGCACGCCCATTTTCAGGCTGTGCGCCACGGCAGCAAGCTGCCGATACTGTTCGTCGTCCAGTACCGAGAGCATCAGCAGGCAGGCATCGGCCTGGTAGAAACGCGCCAGCCAGATCTGATACGGGTCGATAATAAAGTCTTTGCACAGGATCGGCTGCGGTGCGATGCCGCTGACGATCGGCAGAAAATCGAAGCTGCCCTGGAAATATTTCTCATCCGTCAGCACGGAGATTGCCGACGCATGATGCTTATAAATACCGGCGATACGCGCCGGGTCGAAATCGTCACGAATAACGCCTTTTGAGGGAGAGGCCTTTTTGCACTCCAGAATAAAGGCGGTACGTGCACCCTGCAGGGCGTCATAGAAACGACGGCTGCTTGGGACGACGTCATTCTGGAAACTGGCAAGCGGCTGCTCTGCTTTGCGTGCTTCCACCCAGATGGCCTTATCGGCAACGATTTTCGCTAAAACGGTCTGCATTCTTTACCCTCTTGCCGCAAGTGCGGTAACGCGATCGTAAGCTGCACCGGAGCGCAGTACATCCAGAACTTTTTGAGCATTGGCTTTCAGGTCTTCCTCACCGTGCAAACGCATCAGCATGGCGACGTTGGCAGCCACGGCGGCCTCATGAGCGGCCTCACCTTTACCTTGTAGTAAGCGCGTCAGAATGTCACGGTTTTCTTCCGGCGTACCGCCTGCCAGCGCTTCCTGATGGTACGGCGTTAAGCCGAAATCAGACGCCTCAAGCTGATAGCTGAGTACTTCACCATCGTTAAGCTCGGCCACCAGCGTCGGCGCATGCAGCGAAACTTCATCCATTCCGCCGCTGTGCACCACGGCGGCGCGTTTGTAACCCAGCACGCGCAGCGTCTCGGCAATCGGCAGGACCAGCTCAGGGCTGTAAACGCCAATTAATGCCAGCGGCGGATGGGCCGGGTTGATCAGCGGGCCGAGCACGTTAAACAGCGTGCGGGTTTTAAGCTGCTGGCGAACCGGCATCGCGTGGCGGAAACCGGTGTGGTACTTCGGTGCAAACAGGAAGCAAACGCCCAAATCATCCAGCGCTTCACGCGAACGCTCGGCATTCATCTCCAGATTGATGCCAAACGCGGCCAGCAGATCGGACGAGCCTGAACGGCTGGAGACGCTGCGGTTACCGTGCTTGGCCACCTTCAGGCCGCAGGCCGCCGCCACAAAGGCGCTGGCGGTCGAAATATTGATGCTGTTGCTGCCGTCGCCACCGGTCCCGACGATATCCGCAAACTGATAGTCCGGACGCGGGAACGGGGCGGCATTTTCCAGCAGCGCGGTGGCCGCACCGGCGATCTCCTGCGGGCTTTCGCCGCGCACTTTCATGCTCACCAGCGCAGCGGCCAGTTGCTCAGGCTTCAGCTCGCCGCGCACCACGGCAGAAAAAAGCTGGTGGCTCTCCTGCTGGCTCAGGGTCTGGGCCTGATACAGTTTTTCCAGAATCGGCTGCAGGGTGTTGGTCTGCTCCAGCTTCTGTAACGCCCAGTCAAGGGTCTGCTCAAGCAGGCGGGCGCCATTGGATGTCAAAATAGATTCCGGGTGGAACTGCATCCCGCAGACGCGATCCGCATCGTGGCGTACCGCCATCACCATCCCTTCAAACGAGGCGTTGATGGTCAGCCCGGCCGGAATGTTGCTGCCGACCAGCGAATGATAGCGCGCGACCGGGAGCGGATTCGGCAGCCCGGCAAACATTGCCTGGCCGTCATGTTCAATGCTGGAGGCTTTACCGTGCAGGATCTCGCCCGCCTGGCCGACGTAACCGCCGTAAGCTTCCACAATTGCCTGGTGACCAAGGCAGATACCGATAATCGGCAGCTTGCCGCGCATGCGGGTCAGCAGTTCGGGCATACAGCCCGCTTCGCTCGGCGCGCCCGGCCCCGGGGAGAGCATCAGCACCGGGTTTTGCATGGTCGCCAGACGGTCAATCAGGGTCTGAGCCGGAACGTGGTTGCGGTAGATAACGACGTTGTGACCATTCGCACGCAGCTGATCTGCCAGGTTATAGGTAAAGGAGTCGATGTTATCGAGCAGCAGAATGTCAGCCATCAGAAAATCTCCTGTGCGTGGTGTGCGGTAGCGATGGCGCGCAATACCGCGCGTGCTTTACTGCGGGTTTCGTCAGCTTCAGACTGCGGAACAGAGTCAAGAACAATCCCGGCGCCGGCCTGAACGGTGGCAATACCGTCTTCGACGTAGGCGGAGCGGATCACGATGCAGGTATCAAGGTCGCCGTGTGCGGTGAAGTAACCTACCGCGCCGCCGTAGCTCCCGCGCCGACGTCCTTCCGCTTCGGCGATAAGCTGCATGGCGCGTACCTTCGGTGCGCCGCTCAGGGTGCCCATATTCATGCAGGCGCGGTAGGCGTGCAGCACGTCGAGGTCGCTGCGCAGTTCACCCACCACGCGGGAGACCAGGTGCATCACGAAGGAGTAACGGTCAACTTTGGTCAGGTCTGCCACGTAGCGGCTGCCCGGGGTGCAAATGCGCGCCAGGTCGTTACGCGCCAGGTCAACCAGCATCAGGTGTTCGGAGAGCTCCTTGTGGTCGGTTCGCATTTCAAGTTCGATGCGGCTGTCCAGATCGCGGTCCAGCGAGCCATCGGCACGACGGCCACGCGGACGGGTGCCCGCAATCGGGTAGATCTCAATCTGGCGGCTGGTGGCATCGTACTTCAGCGAGCTTTCCGGCGAGGCGCCGAACAGCGTGAAATCATTGTCCTGCATAAAGAACATATATGGGCTCGGGTTGCTTTTCTTCAGCACGTCGTAAGCCGCCAGCGGTGACGGGCAGGGCAGCGAGAAACGGCGGGACGGCACAACCTGGAAAATCTCCCCGGCGCGAATAGCCTTTTGCATCTGGCGAACCACGGCCCCGTATTGATCGTCGGTCTGGTTAACGTCGCATGTCATTTTTTCCACGTGCTGTACCGGCAGCGCAGGCGGCGCTTCCGTCATCTGCTGCCGGAGCTGAGCGATGCGATGCTCAAGGCGGTTTTTCTCAAACGCAGAGGGCGTGAACAGGCTTGCCTGGATGCGGGTATATTTTTTCTGATGGTCGATCACCAACAGGGTTTCGGCCAGGTAGAAACAGTAGTCCGGGCAGCGGTTGCCCTGCTCGGTTTCCGGCAAATCTTCAAAACCGGCGACCAGGTCGTAAGCAAACAGCCCGCCGAAGAACATTGCTTCGCGCTCATCTTCCGGCACGGTGACAAGATTTTGCAGCAGGCGGAAGGCATCGAACACGGACAGCGAGCAGAGGCGCGCGTCTTCGTCCAGCAGTTGGCTTACCGGCGGGAAATGCAGAATTCGCAGGTCCGGGTGACGTTCATTGTCGATGCCCGCGGGCAGAGCAGCATCCAGCAGCGGCAGCAGCGATGCGCCATTATCAGAGAGCGCCTTAATGGTGACGGTGTCACCTAACGCGGTAATGCGCAGCGCGCTGTCGACCAGCAGCAGGCTTTTCAGATCGTCCTTACTGTCGATATCCGCAGACTCCAGCAGCAGCGTCGCCGGACGCGCGCCGCACACCTGATGAAACAGCGCGGTCGGGTTGTGGCGATAGACCGCCTCGCAGGTCAACAGTTCGAGATGAGGTTTGGCTGTTTGCATGTTGTGATTCTCATTTATTCTGTTCAAAAAAAAGCCCGCTGGGTAGCGGGCGGGTATCTGTTTGCATTTCGCAGATGCGTGACACTGCCCGAAGATCAGGAAGTGCGCCACCAACCGTGCAGAGTGAAATGTGCTGTCATTTTCAGATACCTTTCTCGTGTGAACTTGCGTACTAGTTAACTAGTTCGATGGCGTATTGTCAACCCTTGATTTCAGAATTTCACGTTAAGTCGGTATCATGGCGTTTTCGGATGTCTCCAACCTGTTATGGGAAGTGCTTTGAGCGATACCACTTACGCGATTATTTATGATTTACACAGCCATACTCAGGCCTCTGATGGCCTGCTGACACCCGAAGCCCTGGTTCATCGCGCGGTTGAAATGCGTGTCGGCACGCTGGCGATAACCGATCACGATACCACCGACGCCATTCCGGCAGCGCGCGCCGAGATTGCCCGCAGCGGGCTGGCGCTGAATCTGGTGCCCGGCGTCGAGATCTCGACCGTCTGGGAAAACCATGAGATTCATATCGTTGGCCTGAACATTGATATAGAACATCCGGCACTTCTTGCCTTTTTGCAAGAACAAAAAACGCGCCGCAACCAGCGCGCGGAGATGATCGGCGAGCGTCTGGAGAAGGCGCATATTCCGGGCGCGCTGGAAGGTGCGCAAAAGCTGGCGAACGGCGGGGCGGTCACCCGCGGTCATTTCGCCCGCTTTCTGGTTGAAGCGGGCAAAGCGACGACCATGGCGGATGTCTTTAAAAAGTATCTGGCGCGCGGGAAAACCGGATACGTTCCGCCACAGTGGTGTACAATAAAACAAGCTATTGATGTCATTCATCATTCTGGCGGTAAGGCCGTGCTGGCCCATCCGGGACGGTATAATCTTTCTGCTAAATGGCTGAAACGGCTGCTGGCGCACTTTGCCGAATGCGGTGGCGAGGCGATGGAAGTCGCCCAGTGTCAGCAGGCGCCCAACGAGCGCGCGCAGCTCGCGACTTACGCTCGCCAGTTTGGCCTGCTAGGGTCACAGGGCTCTGATTTCCACCAGCCCTGCGCGTGGATCGAGCTGGGACGCAAGCTCTGGCTACCCGCTGGCGTTGAGCCGGTCTGGCAGCTCTGGGAGCAGCCGCAGCAAATTGAAGAGAGGGAAGTATGAGTCAGTTTTTCTATATCCATCCGGACAACCCGCAGCCACGTCTGATTAACCAGGCCGTGGAGATCGTCCGCAAAGGCGGCGTGATAGTCTACCCGACCGATTCCGGCTACGCGCTGGGCTGTAAAATTGAAGATAAAGGGGCGATGGAGCGAATATGTCGCATCCGTCAGCTGCCGGACGGCCATAACTTTACCCTGATGTGTCGCGACCTCTCTGAGCTGTCGACCTATGCGTATGTCGACAACGTGGCGTTTCGCCTGATCAAGAACAACACGCCGGGTAACTACACCTTCATTCTGAAAGGGACGAAGGAGGTGCCGCGTCGCCTGCTGCAGGAAAAGCGTAAGACTATCGGCATGCGCGTGCCGTCAAACCCGATTGCCCAGGCGCTGCTGGAAACCCTCGGCGAGCCGATGCTCTCCACCTCGCTAATGCTGCCGGGCAGCGAGTTTACCGAGTCCGATCCGGAGGAGATAAAAGATCGTCTGGAGAAGGTAGTGGAGCTGATTATTCACGGCGGTTATCTCGGCCAGCAGCCGACTACGGTTGTGGATCTGACTGAAGACGCGCCTGAAGTGATTCGTGAAGGCGTGGGTGATGTTAAGCCTTTCTTGTAAAGGTGTAAGCAGATATACTACGCGGCCATCAAAGCAGGGCTCGGCTCTGCTTTTGACCTGATTCGACGCCTGTGAAGGCGACACCTGAGGAAGCTCAATGAGCGAGAAGTTACAGAAAGTGCTGGCGCGCGCCGGCCACGGTTCACGCCGTGAAATCGAAGCCATTATTGAAGCGGGCCGCGTGAGTGTGGACGGTAAAATCGCCACGCTGGGTGACCGCGTAGAAATCGTACCGGGGCTCAAGATCCGCATTGACGGTCATCTTATCTCCATGAAAGAGTCCGCGGAACAGATCTGCCGCGTGCTGGCGTATTACAAGCCGGAAGGCGAGCTGTGTACGCGCAACGACCCGGAAGGTCGTCCAACGGTGTTTGACCGTCTGCCAAAACTGCGCGGCGCCCGCTGGATTGCGGTGGGTCGTCTGGACGTGAACACCTGCGGTCTGCTGCTGTTCACCACCGATGGTGAACTGGCAAACCGCCTCATGCACCCAAGCCGTGAAGTTGAGCGTGAATACGCCGTTCGCGTCTTCGGCCAGGTCGATGAAAATAAACTGCGCGATCTGTCGCGTGGCGTGCAGCTGGAAGACGGCCCTGCGGCGTTCAAAACCATCAAATTTACCGGTGGTGAAGGGATTAACCAGTGGTACAACGTGACCCTGACCGAAGGCCGTAATCGCGAGGTGCGTCGTCTGTGGGAAGCGGTAGGCGTGCAGGTTAGCCGCCTGATCCGCGTTCGCTACGGCGACATTCTGCTGCCGAAAGGTCTGCCACGCGGTGGTTATACCGAGCTGGATCTTACCCAGACTAACTACCTGCGCGAGCTGGTTGGCCTGACGCCGGAAACCACCTCTAAAGTGGCGGTGGAGAAAGATCGTCGTCGTATGAAGGCGAATCAGATCCGTCGTGCGGTGAAACGCCACAGCCAGGTGAACAGCAATCGTCGCTCTGGCAGCCGGAATAACAACGGTTAATTGAAAAAGCCCGGTGAACTCACCGGGCTTTTTCTTTAGTAATCAATGCCAATTTGTGCTTTGATGCCTGCATCAAACGCATGCTTGACCGGACGCAGCTCGCTGACGGTATCTGCCAGCTCCATAATCTCACGATGACACCCACGACCTGTAACGATAACCGTCTGGTGCGCAGGGCGGTTCTTCAGTGCATCCAGCACCTCCTCCAGCGGCAGGTAGTCGTAGGCGACCATATAGGTGATCTCATCCAGCAGCACCATATTTAATGTCGGGTCAGCCAGCATCCTTTTTGCGTGCTTCCACACGGCAAGGCAGGCTGCGGTATCGGTTTCCCGGTTCTGCGTATCCCACGTAAACCCGGTCGCCATCACCTGAAACTCAACGCCGTGAGGTTCAAGCAAATTACGTTCGCCGTTGGGCCATTCCCCTTTGATAAACTGGATGACCCCCACTTTTTGCCCGTGGCCGACGGCGCGCGTAGCGGTGCCAAACGCGGCAGTAGTTTTGCCTTTACCATTGCCGGTAAAAACGATGACGATCCCTCGCTCGTCCTGGGCTGCCGCGACGCGCGCGTCAACCTGTTCCTTCAGACGCTGCTGTCGCTGCTGATGACGTTCTTCACTCATTGCGAAATTCCCGGTTTGCGGCCCGGCTGGGCATCAAAGGTCATTCCGGTTTTGCGGCGGCTGTCGTCGCCCATCAGCCAGAGATAGAGCGGCATAATGTCTGCCGGGGTTTTCAGCTTCA
Source organism: Enterobacter cloacae complex sp. P6RS (assembly GCF_014982245.1). Lineage (NCBI taxonomy): Bacteria > Pseudomonadati > Pseudomonadota > Gammaproteobacteria > Enterobacterales > Enterobacteriaceae > Enterobacter > Enterobacter cloacae complex sp. P6RS. The sequence goes on along the minus strand of NZ_JADCLB010000020.1, from coordinate 81,172 downwards.
GCGGATCTTCCGTCGGGAACGCGCTGGCGCGCATGCTGGTGCGCGTACCCCCCGGATTAATGCAGTTTACGCGCAGATGGCGGCTCTGATACTCATCCGCCAGCACCTGCATCATGCCCTCGGTCGCAAATTTTGAGACAGCATAAGCCCCCCAGTTTGCGCGACCCTCGCGGCCTACGCTGGAAGAGGTGAAGACCAGAGATCCAGACTCGGATTTGAGTAATAAAGGAAGCAAGGCCTGCGTGAGGAAAAAAGTACCGTTAACGTTAACCTGCATCACCTGCTGCCAGATTTCAGGATCCTGTTCATCCATTGGACGCACTTCACCTAACAAACCGGCGTTGTGCAGTACGCCGTCAAGACGTGGGTAGTGGGTACTGATACGGTGAGCAAGCTCCTGGCAGAGCGCTGGGGTGCATGTCAGCAAATCGAGCGTGTACCAGGGGGCTGGTGTGCCGCCTGCGGCCTCAATTTCCTGAGCGACCCCTTTGAGCTTTTCTTCGTTGCGCCCAATCAGAATTACGCTTGCGCCATATTCAGCGTACGTCAGGGCCGCTTCGCGACCAATACCATCGCTGGCGCCGGTGACAAGAATGATTCGGTTCTGCAGCAGGTTTTTTTGCGGTTGATAATGCACGGTGACTCCTCAGGCGCACGGTGTCTCAATCACGCCTTCATAATGACTTTTCGGCTTTATGCCCGAATTAGCGTGAGAATTCAATCAGTCTACAGGACGCATTGCTGCAAAATTAACAATTTGCAAATATTTAAACCGCAGCGCGGGGATTCCTGAAGACGGCTCGCAGAGGTAATGTCACGGGCGAGACGCAGGGGCAGGGCTGTTGTACACTGCCGTGAAAGATTCGTGGTTAAATCAAGGTGGAACGCGTGGAATTACTTTCTCAATATGGGTTGTTTTTGGCCAAAATCGCGACGGTGGTGATTGCCATTGCCGTGGTTGCCGTTCTGATTGTCAACCTGACGCAGCGCAAGCGTCAGCGTGGGGAGTTACGCATCACCCGCCTGAGCGAGCAGTATAAAGAGATGCAGGAAGAGATGTCCCTCTCGCTGCTCGATAGCCATCAGCAGAAGCTGTGGCTGAAAGCCCAGAAGAAAAAACACAAGCAGGAAGCCAAAGCCGCGAAGGCGAAGGCAAAGCTCGCGACGCCGCAGGGCGACGCAAAACCCCGCGTCTATGTGCTCGATTTTAAAGGCAGCATGGATGCGCATGAAGTCGCTTCGCTGCGCGAAGAGGTGACTGCGGTTCTGGCCGTGGCAACGCCGCAGGATCAGGTGGTGGTGCGTCTTGAGAGCCCGGGCGGGGTGGTTCACGGTTACGGGCTGGCCGCTTCACAGCTGCAGCGTCTGCGCGAGAAGCAGATCCCACTTACCGTGGCGGTAGATAAAGTCGCGGCGAGCGGCGGCTATATGATGGCCTGCGTGGCGGACAAAATCGTTGCGGCGCCGTTTTCCATCATAGGTTCCATTGGCGTGGTCGCACAGATCCCTAACTTTAACCGCTTCCTGAAAAATAAAGAGATTGATATCGAACTTCACACGGCGGGTCAGTACAAACGCACCCTGACGCTGCTGGGGGAAAACACGGAAGAGGGGCGCCAAAAATTCCGTGAAGACCTGAATGAAACTCACCATCTCTTTAAAGACTTCGTACATCGCATGCGTCCAACGCTGGATATTGAACAGGTGGCGACCGGGGAGCACTGGTACGGCATCCAGGCGCAGGAAAAAGGGCTGGTGGATGAAGTGGGTACCAGTGATGACCTGCTGCTCAACCTGATGGAAGGCCGGGAACTGGTAGGCGTGCGCTTTACACAGCGCAAACGGCTGATGGACCGCTTTACCAACAGTGCGGCGGAAAGCGCGGACCGCCTGCTGCTTCGCTGGCTACAGCGCGGACAAAAACCGCTGCTGTAAACAAAAACGCGAGGCATATGCCTCGCGTTTTGCATTAATCGACCAGGTGATATTTCTCTGAAAGCGTATGCGCCAGGTATTTAAACATATTAAACACGGCAGTGCTTTTCGGGGTCGGTAACCCCTGCTCGTCAAGGAAGTATTCGCCGCTGAAAACCAGCACGCCATTACGTTGCTCAACGCCGGTGGCTTCAATGCCTGCCAGCGTATCTTCATGGTCACGAATAAGCTTGTTTGCTTCGATAAGCAGAGAGGCTCGGTCAATGGGTTGGGTCGTATTCTGCATAATCCACTCCTTAAACAGTGACAATAGTCTACGCCGGGGGCGCTTTGGGGGCAAATTTTCCCTGTTATGTGAGGGGATAAGATGCAGAGGGCAGGTTGGCGGGATTTGCTTTTGCATGCTAATAAAGTTGCGTAACGAATTTTATCAGGTAGAGTGTGCGCTTTCGTCATTCTGGCAACAGAATTGCTTGACATTCGACCGGGAATTCGTCACGAATTATACGAGATGTGAGAAAAATACCCGAAAACTCAATGACCTGGATGTCGCCATTCTGACGTTCGGTAAGACATAGGGGTTGATATCCCCTGACGCAGTCGCAATATCATTGGCTCGTCGTCAGCGGAAGGGAAATCAACGTGCGGCGTATTCCTGGAAGAATTAAATTAGGTAAAGGTGAATATGGGTAAAGCTCTCGTCATCGTTGAGTCCCCGGCAAAAGCCAAAACGATCAATAAGTATCTGGGTAATGACTACGTGGTTAAGTCCAGCGTTGGTCACATCCGCGATTTGCCGACCAGTGGCTCAGCCAGCAAAAAGAGCGCAGACTCTACCTCCACCAAAGGGGCTAAAAAGCCTAAAAAGGATGAACGTAGCGCGCTTGTCAACCGCATGGGGGTTAACCCATGGCACAACTGGGATGCACAATATGAAGTGCTGCCCGGGAAAGAAAAAGTCGTTAACGAGCTGAAGCAGCTGGCTGAAAAAGCAGACCACATCTATCTCGCAACCGACCTTGACCGCGAAGGGGAAGCCATTGCGTGGCACCTGCGGGAAGTGATCGGCGGGGATGACAAACGCTACAGCCGCGTAGTGTTTAACGAAATTACAAAGAATGCGATTCGTCAGGCGTTTGAGAAGCCGGGCGAGCTGAATATCGACCGTGTGAACGCCCAGCAGGCGCGTCGCTTTATGGACCGCGTTGTGGGCTACATGGTTTCTCCACTGCTGTGGAAAAAGATTGCCCGCGGCCTGTCTGCAGGACGCGTGCAGTCTGTAGCCGTGCGTCTTGTCGTTGAGCGTGAACGCGAAATTAAAGCCTTCGTGCCGGAAGAGTTCTGGGAAGTTGACGCCAATGTCACCACCCCGGGCGGTGATGCGCTACCGCTGCAGGTAAGCCATCACAACGATAAGCCTTTCCGTCCTGAAAACCGCGATCAGACCATGGCCGCCGTGGCGCTGCTGGAAAAAGCGCGCTATCAGGTACTGGAACGCGAAGATAAGCCGACCAGCAGCAAGCCTGGCGCGCCGTTTATCACGTCCACACTGCAACAGGCGGCGAGCACCCGTCTGGGTTACGGCGTGAAGAAAACCATGATGATGGCCCAGCGCTTGTATGAAGCGGGTTACATCACCTACATGCGTACTGACTCAACGAACCTGAGCCAGGACGCGGTGAACATGGTGCGCGGCTACATCAGCGATAACTTCGGTAAAAAATACCTGCCGGAAAGCGCCAACCAGTTCGCCAGCAAAGAGAATTCTCAGGAAGCGCACGAAGCGATTCGTCCCTCTGATGTCTCTGTTTTAGCCGAGTCGCTGAAGGATATGGAAGCCGACGCCCAGAAGCTGTATCAGCTGATCTGGCGTCAGTTTGTCGCGTGTCAGATGACACCAGCGAAATATGATTCCACTACGCTGACCGTTGGCGCGGGCGACTTCCGCCTCAAGGCACGCGGTCGTATTCTGCGCTTCGACGGCTGGACGAAAGTGATGCCTGCACTGCGTAAAGGTGATGAAGACCGTACGCTGCCTGCGGTAAACAAAGGCGACGAGTTGTCGCTTGTCGACCTGGTTCCGGCCCAGCACTTCACCAAGCCGCCTGCGCGCTTTAGTGAAGCGTCGTTGGTTAAAGAGCTGGAAAAACGCGGGATTGGCCGTCCGTCAACCTACGCGTCAATCATCTCTACCATTCAGGACCGCGGTTACGTTCGCGTAGAGAACCGCCGTTTCTATGCCGAAAAAATGGGTGAGATTGTCACTGACCGTCTGGAAGCTAACTTCCGCGAATTGATGAACTACGACTTCACCGCGCAGATGGAAGACAGCCTCGACGAAGTGGCCAGTCACAAGGCGGAGTGGAAGAAGGTTCTTGATAGCTTCTTCAGCGACTTTACCAACCAGCTTGAGAAAGCGGAGAAAGATCCTGAAGAGGGCGGCATGCTGCCTAACCAGATGGTTCTGACCAGCATCGACTGCCCGACCTGCGGCCGCAAGATGGGGATCCGTACTGCGACAACGGGCGTGTTCCTTGGCTGTTCAGGCTATGCGCTGCCACCAAAAGAGCGCTGCAAAACAACCATCAACCTGGTGCCGGAGAACGAAGTTCTCAACGTGCTGGAAGGTGATGATGCGGAAACCAACGCCCTGCGCGCGAAACGCCGCTGCAAAAAATGCGGCACGGCGATGGACAGCTATCTGATCGATCCTAAACGTAAGCTGCACGTGTGTGGTAACAACCCAACGTGCGACGGGTATGAGATCGAAGAGGGTGAGTTCCGCATTAAAGGCTATGACGGCCCGATTGTGGAGTGCGAGAAGTGTGGCTCTGAGATGCACCTGAAAATGGGGCGTTTCGGTAAGTACATGGCCTGCACCAACGACGAGTGTAAGAACACGCGCAAAATTCTGCGCAATGGTGAGGTTGCTCCGCCGAAGGAAGATCCGGTTCCGCTGCCAGAATTGCCGTGTGAAAAATCCGACGCGTACTTCGTGCTGCGTGATGGTGCCGCAGGTGTCTTCCTGGCCGCCAACACCTTCCCGAAATCGCGTGAAACGCGCGCCCCGCTGGTGGAAGAGCTGCATCGCTTCCGGGATCGTCTGCCTGAGAAGCTGCGTTATCTGGCCGATGCGCCACAGCAGGATCCTGAAGGCAATAAGACGGTGGTCCGTTTTAGCCGTAAAACGAAGCAGCAGTACGTTGCGGCAGAGAAAGAGGGTAAAGCGACCGGATGGTCCGCCTTCTTTGTCGATGGCAAATGGGTTGAAGGCAAGAAATAATCTTTCTTAACCGTAGCTTACCCGTGAAAGGGCCGGACTTCCGGCCCTTTTTTATTACCTTATTATTATTTTTTGTTCCGTACTATACAGTCAGGCTATAAGTGATATAGTGGTTATAGTTAACCCTTTTTTTATTATCAAATCGTCTTAAGCGATTGACCGCGTGCGCTAAATCGGATGGTCTGGCATGAAATTACAACAGCTTCGTTATATCGTTGAGGTGGTGAATCACAACCTTAATGTCTCTTCCACCGCCGAGGGGCTATATACCTCGCAACCGGGCATCAGCAAGCAGGTTCGCATGCTGGAGGATGAATTAGGTATTCAGATTTTCGCCCGCAGTGGTAAGCACCTTACCCAGGTGACGCCAGCGGGGCAGGAAATCATCCGTATTGCGCGGGAAGTCCTTTCCAAAGTCGATGCGATTAAGTCTGTGGCGGGGGAACATACCTGGCCGGATAAAGGCTCGCTGTATATTGCCACGACGCACACCCAGGCGCGCTATGCGCTACCGGGCGTTATCAAGGGCTTTATCGAGCGTTATCCGCGCGTCTCCCTGCATATGCACCAGGGATCGCCGACGCAAATTGCGGAGGCGGTGTCGAAGGGCAATGCAGATTTTGCCATCGCGACGGAAGCGCTCCATCTCTATGACGATCTGGTCATGCTGCCGTGCTATCACTGGAACCGCTCCATTGTGGTGACCCCGGATCATCCGCTGGCGGGCAAAGGGTCGGTGTCAATCGAAGAGCTGGCGCAATATCCTCTGGTCACCTACACGTTTGGCTTCACCGGACGATCTGAGCTTGATACCGCCTTCAACCGGGCCGGGTTAACGCCGCGGATTGTCTTTACCGCCACCGATGCCGACGTTATAAAGACCTATGTACGGCTTGGCCTGGGGGTAGGGGTGATCGCCAGCATGGCGGTCGACCCGGTGTCAGACCCTGACCTGGTGCGTCTTGATGCGCATGATATTTTCAGCCACAGCACGACAAAAATTGGCTTCCGCCGCAGTACCTTCCTGCGAAGCTATATGTATGATTTTATTCAGCGCTTTGCACCGCATTTAACGCGTGACGTGGTGGATACCGCCGTGGCATTACGATCAAATGAAGATATCGAAGAGATGTTTAAAGATATCAAACTCCCTGAAAAATAATCACACCCGGTATCTTTCCCTGAGGGAAAGATACCGAAATATTGGCTTAAAGCTAAATTAGAATTATCATCATCTGCACTTCCCCTGCCATATATTGTCATTATCCTTTTAATTTGTGTGGCTTTAATGTCGTGAATTGGCGACAAAAATAGAAACTAATTAACGGCTACGCAAATTTTTCTTTTCAAATATTTATTTCTGGTCAAAAGATTGAATATTTCATGCCTCTTGATGCGTAAATTCACTGGCTTTTCGGCTAAAGTTTCTTTAGGATTTATCTCAACAGATGATTAATTGTACCAATTGTTTGGTCCTAAATGATAAGCGATATCGATTGTATGAGGTTAGCAATGCCTTCAGGAAGTGAAGAACCGCAAAGGGATCCTGCGCTCAAGCGTAAAGCCTGGCTGGCGGTCTTTCTCGTTTCCGCCCTGTTCTGGGTGATGGTTGCTCTCCTGGCCTGGAAATATTGGGGTTGAATATGGCAGTGACGGTACGTACAGAAACAGCAAAGCGGATGTGTCAGCATCATGACACTGTTCACAAGGGACGCAAAGCGCCTGCAACAGCAGTGCCAGCATCCTGGAAACTGACGCCGCAGCAGCAGGCTTTTATTGATGTGTTCGCGGAAGACGAACCCAAAAAACAATAATTTAGTTTATTGCGTAATGATGCAGTTAGTCTGAATAATGACTATGCGCCTTTGTACTCTTTAATAAATACACATCAGCAATATAGCACGAGGACCTGCCTCGGAATGTTTAATAAATAATGCCTGGTGTCCCTATGATGAATAACATGATGTCTCAAAAATACTGGTCATGGATCGGCGTTTTTACCCTGTCGATTCTGTTCTGGAGTCAGCTCATCTGGCTGGCCGTCCACTAAATCATAAAACCTCGCTGCGGCGGGGTTTTTTGTTTTACCCTCCTCTGGACCATTCCTAAATTTATCAATTTGGGTTGTTATCAAAACGTTACGACATCTTTGTGTTATCTTTAATTACGGCCCTGATGATTGTCAGGACATCTCTGTAATTAAGGAGGAGCTTATGTCGTTAACCCTACGCGAAGCCAGTAAGGACACGTTACAGGCAGAAAATAAAACCTGGCACTACTATAGCCTGCCGCTGGCTGCCAGAACGCTTGGGGACATTTCGCGTTTACCCAAGTCCTTGAAAGTTTTGCTGGAAAATCTCTTGCGCTGGCAGGACGGTGACTCCGTGACCCTTGACGATATTCAGGCGCTGGCAGGGTGGCTTAAGAATGCCCATGCCGACAGAGAAATTGCCTACCGCCCGGCAAGGGTCCTGATGCAGGACTTCACCGGCGTTCCTGCCGTGGTGGATCTCGCCGCCATGCGTGAGGCGGTTAAACGCCTCGGCGGTGATACGGCTAAAGTGAACCCGCTTTCACCCGTCGACCTCGTGATTGATCACTCCGTAACCGTTGACCACTTCGGTGATGACGATGCCTTTGGCGAGAACGTGCGTCTCGAGATGGAGCGAAATCACGAGCGTTATGTCTTCCTGAAGTGGGGTCAGCAGGCGTTCAGCCGCTTTAGCGTGGTTCCACCCGGCACCGGTATTTGTCACCAGGTTAACCTTGAATATCTCGGTAAAGCCGTCTGGAGTGAATTGCAGGACAAAGAGTGGGTGGCTTATCCGGACACGCTGGTGGGTACAGATTCCCACACCACCATGATTAACGGCCTCGGCGTGCTGGGCTGGGGTGTCGGCGGTATCGAAGCGGAAGCCGCCATGCTCGGTCAGCCGGTCTCCATGCTTATCCCTGATGTTGTGGGCTTTAAGCTCACCGGGAAGCTGTCTGAAGGCATTACCGCCACCGATCTGGTGCTCACCGTTACCCAGATGCTGCGTAAGCATGGTGTGGTGGGAAAATTTGTTGAATTTTACGGTGACGGGCTGGATTCGCTGCCGCTGGCAGACCGCGCGACCATCGCCAACATGGCGCCAGAATATGGTGCAACCTGCGGATTTTTCCCCATTGATGACGTCACGCTGGAGTACATGCGCCTGAGCGGACGCAGCGAAGAGCAGGTGGCGCTGGTGGAGGCGTACACCAAAGCGCAGGGCATGTGGCGCAATCCGGGGGATGAGCCGGTATTTACCAGCACGCTTGCGCTTGACATGGGAAGCGTTGAGGCGAGCCTCGCCGGTCCGAAACGTCCGCAGGATCGCGTAACGTTAAGCGACGTGCCAAAAGCGTTTGCCGCAAGCAACGAGCTGGAAGTTAACGTGGCGAAGAAGGACCATCGCCCAATCGACTATGTTCTGAACGGACATCAGTATCAGCTCCCGGACGGCGCGGTTGTCATAGCCGCCATTACCTCCTGCACCAACACCTCAAACCCCAGCGTATTAATGGCTGCCGGCTTGCTGGCTAAAAAAGCGGTTGAGCTGGGGCTGAAACCACAGCCCTGGGTAAAAGCCTCCCTGGCACCGGGCTCCAAAGTGGTCTCGGATTACCTGGCGCAGGCCAGGCTAACGCCTTATCTTGATGAGCTGGGCTTTAACCTCGTGGGCTATGGCTGTACCACCTGCATCGGTAACTCTGGCCCGCTGCCTGAACCTATTGAAACGGCGATCAAGCAGGGCGATCTGACGGTTGGCGCAGTCCTTTCCGGTAACCGTAACTTTGAAGGACGTATTCATCCGCTGGTGAAAACCAACTGGCTCGCTTCGCCGCCGCTGGTGGTGGCCTACGCGCTCGCCGGGAACATGAATATCAACCTGGCTACCGATCCTATTGGTCACGACCGCAAGAATGAGCCGGTCTATCTGAAAGATATCTGGCCATCCTCACGTGAAATTGCGATGGCCGTTGAAAAGGTCTCCACCGAGATGTTCCGCAAAGAGTATGCGGAAGTGTTTGAAGGCACGCCGGAATGGAAAGCCATCAACGTTGTGGGCTCGGACACCTATGACTGGCAGGACGATTCCACCTATATCCGCCTGTCGCCGTTCTTTGATGAAATGCTGGCCGAGCCTGCACCGCTTCAGGATATTCACGGGGCGCGCATACTGGCGATGCTGGGGGATTCCGTCACCACTGACCATATCTCTCCGGCGGGGAGCATCAAAGCCGACAGCCCGGCGGGCCGTTATCTGCAAAGCCGGGGCGTGGAGCGCCGCGATTTTAACTCCTACGGATCGCGCCGCGGTAACCATGAAGTAATGATGCGCGGGACGTTTGCCAACATCCGCATTCGTAACGAAATGGTTCCGGGCGTGGAAGGGGGGATGACGCGCCATCTTCCGGGGACGGAAGTCGTGTCGATTTATGACGCAGCCGTCAAATATCAGCAGGAAGGTACGCCGCTGGCGGTGATCGCCGGGAAAGAGTACGGGTCCGGCTCCAGTCGTGACTGGGCGGCGAAAGGTCCGCGACTGCTTGGCGTTCGCGTGGTCATCGCCGAGTCGTTTGAACGTATTCACCGCTCGAACCTGATTGGCATGGGGATCCTGCCGCTTGAGTTCCCGCAGGGCGTCACGCGCAAAACGCTGGGCCTGACGGGGGAAGAGCAGATTGATATTAGCGGCCTGCAAAACCTGCAGCCGGGCAAAACGGTGCCGGTGAAGCTTACGCGAGCAGACGGGAAAAGTGAGGTACTGGAATGCCGGTGTCGTATTGATACGGCAACCGAACTGACCTACTACCAGAACGACGGCATTTTACATTATGTGATTCGTAAAATGCTGGATTGATAAAAAAAGCCCGGCATCTGTGCCGGGCTTTTTACTTTCACTCTTTCAGAAGATGGCCCATTTTGGCCGCCTTGGTATCAAGATAGTGGGCATTTTTCGGGTTGCGGCCGACAATCAGCGGTACACGCTCGACGATGTTGATCCCGGCTTCGGTGAGGATTTCCACCTTTTTGGGATTATTGGTCAGCAGGCGAACCTCGTCCACGCCCAGCAGCTTGAACATATCGGCGCAGAGGGTGAAATCACGTTCATCGGCGGCAAAACCGAGCTGATGGTTGGCTTCCACCGTATCGTAGCCCTGGTCCTGCAGCGCGTAAGCGCGGATTTTATTCAGCAGACCAATGTTACGACCTTCCTGACGGTGATAGAGCAGCACGCCGCGGCCTTCTTCGGCAATATGGGTAAGGGCAGCTTCGAGCTGGAAACCGCAATCACAGCGCAGGCTGAACAACGCGTCGCCGGTCAGACACTCCGAATGGACGCGGGACAGCACCGGCGTCTGCCCTGAAATGTCGCCGTAGACCAGCGCGACATGATCCTGTCCGGTTGCCAGTTCTTCAAACCCCACCATCAGGAAATCGCCCCATGGGGTTGGCAGTTTGGCTTCTGCCACACGTTTAAGCTGCATGTGATTCTCCAGAGTAGGCTGACACGTTTCGTGCCTTGCGCCTGTTTTGCTTTCTGTATTTGTCCATTTTGCCACAAGCTCAGCACGTTCGCCTAATGGGCGCCATGCTATATGAACGTTAAACGCACGATCCGACATATCCACCCATCGAATGAATTTCAGTTATGATTGTGAGGCTTAGCGAAAAAGGAGAAGACATGCTTTCAATCGCCAGACGTACGGCAGCAGGCGCGGCCATTTTACTGATTATGCCTTTGGCCGTGTGGGTCTCCGGCTGGGTGTGGCAGCCGGGGCAGAATGCCACGTGGCTGAAAACGTTATACTGGGTAACGGAGACGGTCACGCAGCCGTGGGGAATTATTACCCACGTTATCCTCTGCGGCTGGTTCTTGTGGTGTCTGCGCTTTCGACTGCGCGCGGCGTTGATGCTCTTTGCTATCCTCGGTGGCGCGATCGTTATTGGACAGGGCGTGAAGTCCTGGGTGAAGGATCATGTTCAGGAGCCAAGACCTTTTGTCGTCTGGCTGGAAAAAGCGCACCATGTTCCGGTGGATGAGTTCTACAATTTAAAGCGTAAAGATCGCGGCGCGCTGGTGAAAGAACAGCTTTCAGAACAGGAAGATATTCCAAAGTTCCTGCGTAAGCACTGGCAAAAAGAGACGGGATTCGCGTTTCCTTCCGGCCATACGATGTTTGCAGCCAGCTGGGCGTTGCTGGGCGTTGGGCTGCTTTGGCCTAGACGTCGCACCATGACCATCGCGATTTTACTGGTTTGGGCGACAGGGGTGATGGGCAGCCGCTTGCTGCTGGGAATGCACTGGCCGCGGGATCTGGTGGTCGCTACGCTGATCTCCTGGATGCTGGTGACGCTGGCAACCTGGCTTGCAGAACGGTTCTGCGGCCCGCTCACGCCACCGCCTGAAGAGAAAGAAGAGATCGCCGAAAGGGAGCAAAGCGACGCCTGACGGTTGATATTGTGCATTTTGCCCATAAATCCATGACGTGCGCGTTACTTTTTCCGTTTCGCGCCCGTCGCTAAAATGGTAGTTTATAAGGCTGATTGCGGTGAGTTGAACACACTTTATTCGCTTGAACCACATAACGGGAAGTAATGTGAAATATTTACTCATTTTCTTACTGGTATTGGCGATTTTTGTCATTTCAGTCACATTGGGTGCACAAAACGATCAACAGGTGACGTTTAACTATCTGCTGGCGCAGGGTGAGTATCGGGTCTCCAGCCTGCTGGCGGTCTTATTTGCTGCAGGCTTTGCCATCGGCTGGCTGGTTTGCGGTCTTTTCTGGTTGAAAGTTCGTGTTTCTCTTGCGCGCGCTGAACGTAAAATTAAACGACTTGAACAGCACATTGCGCCTGCGTCCGACATGCCGGAAAGTTCAGGTGTGCCGGTCGTGAAGGAATAATCGACTATGCTGGAGTTGTTGTTTCTGCTTTTGCCTGTAGCTGCAGCCTATGGCTGGTATATGGGCCGCAGAAGTGCGCAACAAACGAAACAGGATGAGGCTAACCGACTCTCCCGCGACTACGTTGCGGGGGTGAACTTCCTCCTGAGCAATCAGCAGGACAAAGCGGTAGACCTGTTCCTCGATATGCTGAAAGAGGATACGGGGACCGTCGAAGCCCACCTCACTCTCGGTAACCTGTTCCGCTCGCGCGGCGAGGTTGACCGCGCTATCCGTATCCACCAGACCCTGATGGAAAGCGCCTCCCTGACCTACGAACAACGTCTCCTGGCGGTACAACAGCTGGGCCGAGACTATATGGCCGCGGGGCTGTACGATCGCGCTGAAGATATGTTCACACAGCTGGTGGATGAAACGGATTTCCGTATCGGCGCGTTGCAGCAGTTACTGCAGATTTACCAGGCCACCAGCGACTGGCAGAAAGCCATTGATACGGCCGAACGTCTGGTGAAGCTGGGCAAAGACAAGCAGCGCGTTGAAATTGCGCATTTCTACTGCGAGCTTGCCCTTCAGCAGATGGGCAACGACGACATGGACAAAGCCATGGCGTTGCTCAAGAAAGGCGCCGCCGCGGACCGCAATAGCGCGCGTATCTCTATCATGATGGGGCGCGTTTTTATGGCCAGCGGCGACTACGCTAAAGCCGTTGAAAGCCTGATGCGGGTGATTGACCAGGACAAAGAGCTGGTCAGCGAAACGCTTGAAATGCTGCAAACCTGCTATCAGCAGCTGGACAAGCAGGAAGAGTGGGTGGCATTTCTGCGTCGTTGCGTGGAAGAGAATACCGGCGCGACCGCTGAGCTGATGCTCTCTGACGTGGTTGAGCAGTATGAGGGGAGCGACACCGCACAGGTTTATATTACCCGTCAGCTGCAGCGTCATCCCACGATGCGCGTATTCCACAAGCTGATGGACTACCATCTGAACGATGCGGAAGAAGGGCGCGCGAAAGAGAGTCTGATGGTACTGCGCGACATGGTTGGCGAGCAGGTGCGCAGCAAGCCGCGCTACCGTTGCCAGAAGTGTGGTTTTACCGCCTACACGCTCTACTGGCATTGTCCGTCCTGCCGGGCCTGGTCCACCATCAAGCCAATTCGCGGCCTGGATGGGCAGTAATTTTTTTAAAAGCCTTCATTTTAGTTACAACATACTGATGGCTTTTACCGCTTTCTCAACAGCGTGCGGCTTGCTGGCCTGGCAGGGGCATAAATGGATTCTGTCAATTTGCGGCGACGGCAGGTAGAATGCAGGCCGTTTATCTGTTCCGCGCCGCTGCGCGCCCATAGACGAAAAGGGCTGGTCATGACGTCTGTTACTTCCTCCACTTCCCGCGTTATTACGGATTCTCCTGTTGTTGTTGCGCTTGATTACAATAAGCGTGACGCAGCGCTGGCCTTTGTCGACGGTATCGATCCTCGCGATTGTCGTCTGAAAGTTGGTAAAGAGATGTTCACGCTGTTTGGACCGCAAATCGTCCGCGATCTGCAGCAGCGCGGTTTCGATGTCTTCCTCGATCTCAAATTCCATGATATCCCGAACACCACGGCGCACGCGGTTGCCGCCGCTGCGGAACTGGGTGTATGGATGGTCAACGTCCACGCGTCGGGCGGGGCGAGAATGATGACAGCCGCTCGCGAAGCACTCCTGCCGTTCGGCAACGATGCGCCATTACTGATTGCGGTTACCGTGCTGACCAGCATGGACGACAGCGACTTGCGCGACCTTGGCGTGACGTTGTCACCTGCCGGGCACGCCGAGCGTCTCGCGCGTCTGACGCAGAGCTGTGGTCTCGATGGCGTCGTTTGCTCCGCGCAGGAAGCGGTACGCTTTAAGTCAGAGTTGGGCAAAGATTTTAAACTGGTCACGCCAGGCATTCGTCCTGCTGGCAGCGACGTGGGCGATCAGCGACGCATTATGACGCCTGAGCAGGCGCTGGCAGCAGGCGTTGACTACATGGTTATCGGCCGGCCGGTGACGCAGTCTGCGAACCCGGCAGAGACGCTTAAGGCTATCAACGCATCACTGAAAAAGGGGGCGCAATGACTGATTCCAACAGTCGGCTGGTCTACTCGACGGAAAGCGGGCGCATAGACGAACCGAAAACGAAAGCAGAACGTCCGAAAGGTGACGGTATTGTTCGTATCCAGCGTCAGACCAGCGGGCGAAAAGGAAAGGGGGTCTGCCTGATCTCCGGGATTGATCTGGATGATGCGGAGCTGAACAAGCTGGCAGCAGAGTTGAAGAAAAAATGTGGCTGCGGCGGCGCCGTGAAGGACGGCATTATCGAAATTCAGGGTGATAAACGCGATTTAATTAAATCGCTCCTTGAAGCCAAAGGCATGAAAGTTAAACTGGCAGGCGGCTAAAATAAATAAGCCACGGCAAATGCCGTGGCTCGTGTTATATACGTGCGTTAGTCAGACCTGAAATGCGATGCTAAATCGCCTTAACGGGAAGGCTGAAAGAATAATTATTTGCCAACCTGGTGACCGATAATACCACCGACAGCAGCGCCGCCTAATGTACCCAGCGTACTACCATCCGTTAATACTGCACCACCGAGCGCACCAGCACCGGCGCCAATTGCGGTGTTACGGTCACGTTTAGACCAGTTAGAGCACGCGCTCAGGGACATTGCTACAGTGATTGCCAGAACAGCGGCGGCTAATTTTTTGCTGGTTAAGGTCATAATACTTTCTCCTGAATTATCGATTCACGGAAAGATGTACACATTAAGTATAGTCAAAATGAATACTCAATTCTTTTTTCCGTGAAAGCTGGTCGCGCAGGCGTTACGTAATCACGCAGGTGATAGTCACTTCCTGTTATATCGCTAACATTAATTTTACGACTTTACGGCAGGTTAAACAGGTAAAAACTCTTAAAGGATGGATAGGAATCCTCTCAGACGAAGGGGGCATATGCGCCCGGAATACGGGCGCAAATGGACTCAGGCGGGCGTTTTAATAATATCGACAATGAGACCGTCATCTTCCAGTTTATTACGATGTTCGTCGCTTAACCTTTCGTCGGTAATTACGCGGCTAAAGCGTGAGGCTGGACCCATGGTGTAAGGATGGACGGCACCAAATTTAGAGCTGTCGGTCAGCACAATGGCTTCACACTCTTTTTCCAAAACGGCATTCACAACGTCAGAACGCATCATATCCCGGCCGGTGAAGCCTGTCTCCGGCTGCCAGCCGTCAATACCGATAAACGCCTTACTGAAATGAACCTGCTGGACATACTGCCGGGTTAGCGGGCCTACCATGCTCTCACTTTTTTTCTGGTAAATGCCGCCCAGCAAAATCACCTCACAGCGCGTCTCTTTGAGCAAATGGGCGATATAGCTACTGACGGTGATGATGGTAACGTCTTTTTGTTCGGCGAGCGTACGTGCCAGAAGAGCGTTGCTGCTGCCGTTTTCAATAAAGACCGTCTCGCCAGGGTTTACCAGCGATGCAGCAAATTCTGCCAGTTCTCGTTTAAGCGCGTAGTTATTCATCATGCGCGTCTCAACGTCGTCGCTGTCCAGCGGCACGGCATAGCCATGCGCACGGCGCAGGTAGCTCTGTTTTTCCAGCAGATTAAGATCCTGACGGATGGTGACTTCTGAAACGCCGGTGGTTTTAGCCAGCTCAACGACGCTTACGCGCCCCTGATCGATGACCATCTGCAAAATGAGTTGTTGTCGGGAATTCATAGCATCCAATTAATAAAGCGAAACGAGGTCTGAGACAGTGGGATTAGACTTCCCACGGCGCTTTAGGCTGTCGGTTTTCGGGGGCATTGTCAGCGCCATCCTGAGCGAGAAGTT
This sequence comes from Enterobacter cloacae complex sp. P6RS, assembly GCF_014982245.1. Classification (NCBI taxonomy): domain Bacteria; kingdom Pseudomonadati; phylum Pseudomonadota; class Gammaproteobacteria; order Enterobacterales; family Enterobacteriaceae; genus Enterobacter; species Enterobacter cloacae complex sp. P6RS. The sequence goes on along the minus strand of NZ_JADCLB010000020.1, from coordinate 65,138 downwards.
CAGACTTCAGGATCTCGAGATTACGGATCGCAGAGTGATAATCACCCGCCACCAGGATATCCAGCACGGTATCAATACGTTGTGCTACAGCTTGTGGATCAATAGTAGACATCATCTCTCCCCAGGAGCGAAAAGTTAATAATTTCAATGATGCAGAAAATAGGTTCAAAAGAGAAGGGAAAAAACGCCATAACGAAATTACCTATACGAAAGTGAACCTCTGTATGACGTTAACGTTGTTGTCGCGCTTGATATCGTTTTAGCCAGCGCTCGAATGCGGCAGCGGGCATCGGCTTAGCGAAAAGAAAACCCTGCCGTTCGTTGACGCCATTCTTGGTCAGAAAGGCATCTTCTTTTGCGTTCTCCACCCCTTCGGCAATCACCTGCAGGTTTAACGCCTGCGCCACTGCGACAATGGCGCGTACCAGAGACTGGGAGACAGAGTGCTTGTGAATATCTCTGACAAAAGCCTGATCGAGTTTAATGGCATCAATAGGAAAACGCGCCAGCTGGGAAAGGGAGGAGTAGCCGGTACCGAAATCGTCCAGATGAATTTGTGCCCCGAGCCGACTGAATTGCTGGATCACCGAGAGCGCCAGCTCTTCGTTTTCGATAAGACAGCTTTCGGTTAACTCAACGTCGATAGGGCAGTACTCAAAATGCAGATCCTTAAGCGCCTGCTTTAGCTCGCTGAAAATCGTCTGGTCGGCCAACTGACGTGCAGAGACGTTCACGGCCACGCGCAGGTTAATTCCCTTGTCACGCCATTTTGCCACCTGGCGAACCACATCAAGCATCACCCAGCGACCCAGCGGCACAATCAAACCGGACTCCTCGGCATAAGAGATAAATTCCAGAGGGGGGATCAGCCCGCGCTCGGGCGACTGCCAGCGGACCAGCGCTTCAAGGCTTCTGACTTCGCCGCGCCAGGTCATTTTCGGCTGGTAGTGGATCAGGAGCTGATCGTTATCCAGCGCTTTACGCAGGTTGGTGTCCAGCCACAGGTACTCAAACACGCGCTGGTTCATCTCGGGGGAGAAGACGCAGAATTTGCCACGGCCATTCTCCTTGGCGGTGTACATGGCGATGTCGGCATTGCGAATCACGCTTTCCCGATCGTTCCCGTGCTGCGGCGCGAGGGCGATCCCCAGGGAGCAACCGGTGTAAACCTCAATCAGACCGATTCTGAACGGCTGGCGCAGGCGGGTCAGAATACGCGACGCCATCGCTTCCAGCGAGCCCTGAGAGGTATTGGTGGCCATAACGATAAACTCATCGCCGCCGAGCCGCGCTAAAACCTGCCCCTCATCCAGACAACTCAGAAGGGCAAGTGCAACCGCCTGCAGGAGCTGATCGCCGAACATATGCCCGTAGGCATCGTTAACCTTTTTGAAGTTATCGAGGTCGAGGTACACCACGCCAACCTGCGTGTCGCCGCGGCTATTGATGGCGTCTGAAATCAGCTCATGGATCGCATTGCGGTTGGGCAGGCCGGTGATGGTATCGGTATTGGCCAGCACGCGCAGGCGCTCCTGTGCCCGTCGTTCTTCGGTAATGTCGGTCCCGGAGCAGATAAGGAAAATTTCATTTTTACCGCTGCCGCTGTGAACGAATTTATTTCTGAACAGAAACAAGCGTTGCCCTTTTCGCGTTTTAATCCAGCGTTCGACTTCGTAGGAGCTGCCGTTGCGAAAGAAACCCGCAATGTTGCGCTTCGAGGCTGCCGCTTCGCTGCGGCTCATGAACAGTTCAAACACGTTTTGACCAATGACTTCATGTTCTTTCAGACCGGTATACTCTTCGCTCAGGCGGTTAAAGCGCTGGATATTGCCGTTTTGATCGAGAATGACAATGACGGAATTCGCTTCAGAAACAACCTGTTCCGCAAAGGAGAGTCCCTGAGCCAGATCGCGTGCCACGGAGGGCGTATCGTTCCAGGCGGAAGCCGTTCCGGCCCACTCGTTTCGGGTGATTTTGCGTCCGACAAGATGGACGGGAACTTGCTCGCCGTAAAGAGAGAGGTTCAGGGAAATGCTGGTGGTCATTACCGTTAGCTGACGGATCTGTGCGGCCTGTTCATCATCCAGTACGATCTCCTGAGTCACGTCAGCATTTTCGCTGGCGGCAAGGTGCAGAGCGTTGCTGTCAGCCGACAATCGCCACCACGGGCTGTGAGTACCCATGTAACGAAACAGCAAATTTTGCTCAAGTTCGTCGATCATGATTTCTCCCGCCGCGACGCATTAGCGAACAAATTATTCATTAGTCGTCGACTTTTCCGTTGAAAATAGCGGCAAAGCCGCAGTGAAGGCATTGTTTTTCGAAGCTTTTTTATAATAAAACGCATCAGGCAGATAAAAATGCTGAGCGTATAAAATCCAGGTGCCCGAACAGGGCAGCACTCTTTAACTGTAGATAATAATGGCTATTTTGGGCGGGCTGGGGCGGAAAAAGTAAGAAAAATGATGCTTTTGCGGGGGGAAAGACAGGGAGAAAATTGTCGGCCTTTCTGAACGGAAATGACCGACAATTGAGCAGGTTATCAGGCGACAGGGCGCGCAATAATACTGCGGGTTTCCATGCGAACCTCAGCGATAGTTACATCAATCACGTCAGTGACTTTGTAAACCGTCTCGCCTTTAATTTGCACGGTGCCGCTTTCCTGACTGCAGACCAGTTCGTCACGAACGGCGTGCAGGAACGGGGCAGGGATAAAGGCGACCGCACCGTTATCCACCAGACGTACGCGCATTCCCCCGCGGCTGATATCAATAATTTCAGCCGCGAAGCGGGTATCGGTACCGGCTTTATCCTGCAGGAAGCGCGCGTATAGCCAGTCTCCGACGTCACGTTCCGCCATGCGGTTCAGACGGCGTCGCTCGGCCATCTGTAGGGTCGTGTCGTCCTGAGGACGGGCAATGGTTTCGCCCTTAATAATCGCTTTCAGCAGGCGGTGGTTAACCATATCGCCATACTTACGGATCGGGGAGGTCCAGGTGGCGTAGGCTTCCAGACCGAGGCCAAAGTGCGGGCCTGGCTCGGTGCTGATTTCCGCGAAGGACTGGAAACGGCGAATACGGCTATCCAGGAAACCGGACGGCTGAGCGTCCAGCTCGCGGCGAAGCTTGCAGAAGCCCGGCAGTGTCAGCACTTCTTCCGGATCAACATGCACATCGTGATTCTTCAGCAGGGCCGCGAGCGCTTCGGTATTGGCCGGATCGAATCCGGTATGAACGTTGTAAATACCGAAGCCCAGCCTGTCGCGCAGCACGCGCGCGGCACAGATGTTGGCGGAAATCATCGCTTCTTCGACGATGCGGTTAGCAATGCGTCGCGGCTCGGCCACGATATCCAGCACTTCGCCTTTTTCACCGAGAACAAAACGATAATCCGGACGATCCTTGAAGACCAGGGCGTGAGTCTTACGCCACTCGCCGCGGTTCAGGCAGATGCGGTGCAGTAGACGAATCTGTGCCGCGATAGCATCGGATTCAGGTTTCCAGCTGCCGGTGTTTTCCAGCCAGTCGGAGACATTGTCATAGGCCAGCTTGGCTTTGGATTCGATGGTGGCGGCAAAGAATTCGATATCGTCTTCAATCGTGCCATCTGCGGCAATGGTCATGCGGCAGGCGAGAACCGGGCGCACCTCATTTGGGCGCAGCGAGCACAGGTCGTCAGACAGTTCGCGCGGCAGCATCGGGATGTTAAAGCCCGGCAGGTAGTTGGTGAACGCGCGGATTTTCGCCGTTTCGTCCAGCTTGCTGCCTTCCACAATCCAGGCTGTTGGATCGGCAATGGCGACGGTCAAATGCAGTTTGCCATCGGCGCTCTCTTCAGCGTAGAGCGCATCGTCCATATCTTCTGTGCTGGCGCTGTCGATGGTGACAAACTCCAGCGTGGTAAGATCGCGGCGCGCCAGGCCTTCATCCTGCATCTCAGTTGCCACGCCGTTCGGCGCTTCTTTTTCAAGATTATGGCGCGCCAGCGTGACCCACCACGGGACGAAATGGTCGTCGCCAAAGGTGATGAACTGGGTCAGTTCAGCATAGAAACCGCGGTCGCCTTTCAGAGGATGACGGCGCATTTCTGCCACGGCCCAGTCACCTTCTTTAAAATCATGCTCAACGCCGCGGGCGGCGCGGCAGGGAATGGCATCTTTCAGCAGGGGGTGATCCGGCACGACAGAAAGACGATCGTCCTTTCTCTGCACTTTGCCCACAAAGCGGGTCAGGAACGGCTCGATCAGTTCTTCCGGCTCGGCGGATTCACGTTCCTTCTCGGTATGAATGACGGCCATGACGCGATCGCCATGCATCACTTTCTTCATCTGCGGTGGCGGAATGAAGTAGCTTTTCTGCGCGTCAACTTCAAGGAAGCCAAAGCCCTTTTCCGTGGCTTTCACGACCCCTTCTGCACGCGGCGTCTGGGAATGCAGTTGCTGTTTAAGCTGCGCTAGCAGCGGGTTGTCCTGAAACATAATGTTCTATTTTCGTAGCCATTGAGCGGCTGACAGTTTTACGCGATTCTCACTGCTACAGCAAGCGCTCTTTGGGGAAAGAGTGTGGTTATTCCGCTTTGCCGGACGCGACTTTTAGTCGATTGAGCCAGCCCTCCAGCGCGCATTGGCTGAGCAGGTTGATCGCCTGAACGGCAGTAAGTCCTTCTTCCGTGAGCGGGGTAAATTGTGCGGCGCTGAAGCGGTCCGGCGAGCGTGTCAGCAATTCGGCTGCTGCCGAAAGCGCCGGAGGAGGCAGCGAAACCGTTTCCCGGCTGTTTATCAGGATCTCCCCCATCAGATCGAGCAAGGTCGGTTCATGGCACAGGACCGGCGTCAGCGCCTCAAGCGTGGGCTCTGCCTGCCAGCGGGAGAGGGACTCAAGCTGATGCGCACTGGCATAGCGAAGCTCGACCACGGGCAGAAGCGAGATCCACGCGTCGGAGGACGTTGGCAGGGTGTGCGGCTGAATATGATGGCCCGGCAGCCAGCGGACGGGATGGCCGAGCAGCGCCTGAAAGACGGCGACCACGCGCGCCTGAAAACCGATAAAGCCGATTATCTGGTTAATCACCACAACGTCATAGATAGACAGACCTACCTCATCAAGCTGGTTTCGCGCCTTATCATCAATGACGTCAGGTGAGCTGGCGAGCTGGCGGGCGTACTGCGTGATTTGCGCCAACCGTCGGTTACTTTCGCGGGAGGAGTCAGGACCCGGCAGCGGGGCGAGGAGGGCGGCGTAGTGATTGCACAGCCGCTGAACGCCGCAGGCCTGCGCCACCGTCAGCGCGGTACTTAACCGATCGTAGGCGCTAAGCGTTCGCAGGCGGTTTACGGGAAGTGAGAGCGGGAACAGCTGGTGACATAAGGATCTGGCAGGAGCGAGCCAGCCGGTACAGGCGGCGACAATCTCATCTGGCAGGGCTAAATCGAGCAAAAAACGATCGTCGACGTTAGCGGCTTCGGGCACCAGGGGCAGCACATCCGGCTGCGCGTGGTTAGACTGGGTTTCGTGATACCAGTGGCCTTTGCCGGAAAAACGGCGTTGTTCCATGGGCGTTCCTTGATCTCAAAATGGCGATCAATATCCTGGCGTAAGGCAGATAAAGGGAAAAATATTGTTAGGTGATAACAAATAGCAGAACGGAATAACGAAGGGGAGTGCGGAGGGGGAAAGCTCTCTTCCCATGCGGGAAGAGAGCCACAGCTTATTTAATTTCCAGCTCGTTCATTGCAGCGATGTTGAAGCCGCCGTCAACGTGAACCACTTCGCCGGAGATACCTGCGGAAAGGTCAGAGCACAGGAATGCAGCAGAGTTACCCACATCTTCAATGGTAACGGTACGACGAATCGGGGTAACCGCTTCGCAGTGTGCCAGCATTTTACGGAAATCTTTGATGCCGGACGCCGCCAGGGTGCGGATAGGGCCAGCAGAGATGGCGTTAACGCGCACGCCTTCTGGACCCATTGCGTTCGCCATGTAGCGCACGTTGGCTTCCAGAGATGCTTTCGCCAGGCCCATAACGTTGTAGTTAGGGATAGCACGCTCTGCGCCCAGGTAGGACAGGGTCAGCAGCGCTGCGCCCGGGTTCAGCATTGCGCGGCAAGATTTCGCCATTGCAACGAAGCTGTAGGAGCTGATGTCGTGCGCGATTTTAAAGCCATCACGGGTTACCGCGTTCACGTAGTCGCCGTCCAGCTGGTCGCCTGGAGCGAAGCCGATGGAGTGAACGAAACCGTCGAATTTCGGCCATGCTTTTGCCAGTTCAGCAAACATGCCGTCGATGCTTTCGTCTTGTGCAACGTCACATTCCAGAACAATGCTGGAACCCAGCTGCGCGGCAAACTCTTCAACACGGCCTTTCAGCTTGTCGTTCTGGTAGGTGAACGCCAGCTCAGCGCCTTCGCGATGCATTGCCTGTGCGATGCCGTATGCGATGGACAGTTTGCTGGCAACGCCAGTCACCAGAATGCGCTTACCGGAAAGAAAACCCATAGCTTTAATCCTTATATTCATTGCTTATTTTGCCTTGTAATTCATAGCGTTACAGGCAGTATTTCAAAATCATTCGAAATTAGCTCGAAATTATAGCCCACTCACGGCCCCTTGTGTCACGATATTTCTCGTCGATCTCCGAAGAGGAATGCCCCAAAAGGTGAGGCGCGGGCTGGCGGGGGCTCAAAATTTCAGCATTCGTCCAGTATATCACCCGGCAGCAGCTTCGCCTCATCCAACCAGCAAGGTTCCGCGATCCATCAGCGGTATTCACACTTTCCTGGCGTTCTCAACGAAACGCGCAACGACAATAAAGAATACCGGGACGAAAAAGATCGCGAGAAGCGTGCCGCTGATCATGCCGCCAAACACCCCGGTGCCGATAGCGTGCTGCGTGCTGTCACTCGCGCCACGCGCCAGCATCAGTGGCACCACGCCTAACGTAAAGGCTAACGATGTCATCAGAATAGGGCGCAGACGCTGGCTTGCGGCCTGTATTGTTGCCGCCAGCAGGGGTTGTCCTTCCCGGTGGAGCTGCCTTGCAAACTCGACAATCAGAATAGCGTTCTTGGCGGACAGGCCTATCAGGGTGATAAGGCCGACCTTAAAGAAAACATCATTCGTCATGCCCGCAACGGAGACGGCAACCACCGCACCGATAAGCCCCAGGGGAACGACCAGCATGACCGCAAAGGGAATTGACCAGCTCTCATACAGGGCGGCGAGCACCATGAACACGACCAGTATCGACAGAACGATCAGACCCGGGAGCTGAGATTCGGATTTTCTCTCCTGCAATGAGCTCCCGGCCCACTCGCCGGCCATCCCCTGCGGTAAATCCCGTGACAACGTCTCCATGGCCTTCATTGCAGTGCCGCTGGATTTGCCCGGGGCCGCACTGCCGGTAATGCGGATAGCAGAATATCCCTGATAACGCGTCAACTGCTGCGGCGCAACGTTCCAGGAAAGCGTCGCAAACGTAGATACTGGCACCATCTGCCCCATACGGTTTTTTACCGATAATTTCAGGATCTGCTCAGGCTGCATGCGGTAAGGGGCGTCGGCCTGAATAATGACCTGCTGAACGCGGCCCTTGTTCGTGTAGTCATTAACGTAGTTCGACCCCATGGTGACCGAGAGCGTCTGGTTGATTTCATCAAATGAAACGCCCAGCGCTTCCGCTTTTTCCCGGTCAATCTGAAGGGCCAGGCTTGTTCCTTCCGGCAGACCGTCTATATACACGTCACTCAGTTCAGGACGTTGATTAGCTTTCACAACCAGCGCATCGGCCGCTCTCTTTAACGCCTCGTAGCCCAGTCCCGCCCTGTCCTGCACGTACCAGGTGAAGCCCGAGGAGGTGCCCATATCCGAAATGGCCGGCGGGAGAAGGCTCATCGTGACGGCATCAGAGACGTTAGCCATGCTGGCCTGTATATAGTCGGCTTCATTCTGTGCGGTCGTACCCTGCCGATCTTTCCAGTCCTTCAGCGTGGTGAAGGCCATGGCCGAATTCGGTCCCGAGCCTGAAAACCCAAATCCCAGAATCATAATGTTGCTTTCAATATCCGGCCGGGCCGCAATTTCCTCTTCAAATTTTTTAACCACTCTCAGGGTGCGCTGCATTGTGGCATCGGAAGGCAGCTGAATTGAGGACATAAAATAGCCCTGATCTTCATCCGGAAGAAAGGACGAGGGCAGCGAAGAAAGCCCCAAACATAGCGCAGCACATAGCGCAACGTACAACAGCAGCATCCGCCCGGTACGTCTCAGCACCGCGCCCAGCCCGGATTCGTACCACGTCGTGAGGGTACGAAAGCGGGCGTTAAACCCTGCTGCGAACCTGCCACCAACGTGCTTTGCTGCGCTGTGAGGCTTGAGTAACGTTGCGCACAGGGCTGGCGTCAGCGTCAGGGCTAGAAACGCGGACAGCAGTATGGAGACCGCCATGGAAATACAAAATTGTCGGTAGATAATTCCGACCGAACCCTCAGCAAACCCCATGGGGATAAAGACGGCAGTGAGCACCAGCGTGATCCCGATAATTGCCGGCGTGATTTCATTCATGGCCTTCCGGGTCGCGTCGCGCGGAGAGAGTTGTTTTTCTTCCATCAGGCGCTCAACGTTCTCCACGACCACAATGGCGTCATCTACGATAATCCCTATCGCCAGAACCATGCCGAACATGGTCAGAATATTGATGGAGTATCCACTCAATAGCATCACCGTGAAGGTGCCAAGCAGTGCGACGGGGGCAACAATCGCCGGGATAAGCGTACAGCGTATCTTATGCAGAAACAGCAGCATTACGAGGAAGACCAGAACCATCGCTTCCACAAAGGTCTGCACCACCTTCATGATGGAGAGCTTCACAAAAGGCGCGGTATCGAAGGGAACCGTAAACGTCATTCCTTCCGGTAACACCTGAGAAAGTTCGTCGATGCGTGCGCGTACGCCTGCAGCCGTGCTCATCGCATTGGCGCCAGGCGATAGCTGGACCGCCGCAGCCGTTGCGGGAACGCCATTTTCGCGGATACCGAAAGCGTAGCTTTGCAGGCCGGACTCAATGCGCGCGACGTCGGACAGCTTCAGCCTTGCGCCGGACGCCTCTGATTTCAGAGTAATATTCCTGAAAGCCTCTACGGAAGTGAGTTGCCCCTTCACGGTGATCGGATAGGTTACGCCTTGCCCTTCAGATGCCGGTTCATCTCCCGTTTTGCCGGGCGAAACCAGGGCATTTTGTTGGCCAACGGCGGTAAGCACATCGCTCACCGAAAGTACGTAGCTATGAAGCTTCATCGGGTCCAGCCAGATGCGCAGCGCTTTTTCGCCACCAAACAGCTGAATTTTCCCTACTCCAGGTACGCGGCGAAGCTCGTCGCTGACATGCCGGGCAAAGTAATCGCTTAAATCGGCTTCCTCAAATTTACCGGTTGTGGACTTCAGCCCCACCATCATTAAAAAACCGGAATTGGCCGCCTCGACGTTGATGCCATTTTGCCTGACCGCCTGTGGCAAACGCGGCTCCACAATTTTAATCTGGTTCTGAAGGTCCATCTGCGCCAGCTTGATGTCCGTGCCGGGCTTAAACGTCACGGTAATAGACGCAGAACCGGCTGTGTCACTGGATGATTCGAAGTAAAGCAAATTATCGACGCCAGATATTTCGCGCTCAAGTAACGACACCACCGACGTATTCATAATATCGGGGCTGGCGCCCGGGTAGGTGACAGAAATAATAATCCCAGGCGGTGCCACCGCCGGATACTGCGCAACCGGCAGCCGGGGGATAGACAATACACCCGCCAGGACGATAAAAAGCGCCACGACCCAGGCGAAAATGGGACGTTCAATAAAGAAATGAGGCATTAATTTAACTTCCAGATACGTGACTATTTCAGTGAGTTATTTTGTTCAAGATGGTGTGATGGAGAGTCTACAACTCGCCTGTTTAGCGGACATGGGCGGTTTATGGAGATAGTGTGGAGCGAAACAACGCGGTTGTTTAAATCATTCTCACGATGAGGTACAACGGTGAACCGCCAAAAAAGAGAATTAAATAACACTCATAGTAAAACACCAAATCGTTGAAATCTGGCGTAGCGTTCAGCAGCACAGTGAACGTAATAATGAGATAAACAAAAATCACCATTAGCCAGAAGGCGATGAGAAGTAATTCAGTGAACGCGCCTGCTTTGTTTTGTATTATCAGAGAGACAACCGACAAGGCAATGCAGCCATAGATAATGGGGGAAGAGAGTAGCGTTGCTGCGACTTTCTCATCCATTATATGCATCAATACCAGCCAGGTATAAAGTAATCCCCACGATAGCAGCAGGAAGAGAGAAAATATGCCGATTTTTTTAGGAGAGAAGTATTTCGAAAGTTCCATGTTCATTATCTCAGCCAAATTCAGAAAGCCTTTAAGCGACAGGGGTATTTACCACGTTAAACGAAAGACGGTTTAACTCCGAATAACTATTGTGGACTGACATTGTCGAGTCTTTATTGACAGAATGTGTAGGCTGTATGGAGAAATTGCCTGGCACTTAAATTAATCCAGGAAATTTTCGCGGTCACGGCACTTTTTCCCGGAGCCTGTGTCTTATTGTGCTAAAGATATCTGATAGCGTGCTCAAAGGGATTTCACCCGCGGAGATAAAATGAACAAAAATACTCTAATCCTTGTTGTTGAAGATGAAAACGAAATTGCCGAAATATTGATGAGTTACTTAGAGCGTTCTGGGATGAAAACGCTGAGAGCCCGGCAGGGCGAGCAGGCGATAGCGCTTAATCGGCTCCATAAACCGGATCTTATCTTGCTGGATATCCATCTGCCCGTTTGCGATGGCTGGAGCGTACTCACGACGCTCCGTCAGGAAAGTTCTGTGCCCGTCATTATGGTGTCCGCACTCGATCAGGACGTAGATAAGCTGATGGGGCTGAGGCTTGGCGCGGATGATTACGTCATCAAACCTTTCAACCCTTCCGAAGTGGTCGCGCGGGTTGAAGCCGTGCTGCGCAGAACCAGACCCGCTCTTCAGCAGGCGGGTGCCGTGCCTCTCAGGACGCCTTTTATTACGGTCTACCCGGACGATTTCTACGTTGAGGTCACCGTGGGCGAAGAGGTAGTCTCCCCAGTATTAACGACGACGGAATTTAAACTTCTTACTTACCTGGTGAGATACCCGCGAAAGGTCTGTTCCCGGGAAGAGTTACTTAACGCGTGTCTGCCGGAAGGCGATACGCTCGACAGAACGGTAGACAGCCATATGAGCAAGCTGCGTAAAAAGCTGGAGCTTGCAGGCCTTTATGGCGTTCCTGAGAGCATCAGGGGGATGGGCTATCGACTCGGGGAGAAAAAATGAACAGAGATTCTGTCCTGAGTCGGCAGATCTTAACGTATATGCTGCTGCTGACGTTTATGATCATTGCAATTGCGGTACTGGGCTCATGGTTTTTTTACTCTTTTATTCTCGATCACCTCCCCGGCGGTGCCGTTGAGGGCGATGACGAGCAAATGACGATGTGGGACTGGGTGTGGATCGGGACCGCGACAACAATCAGTCTGATAATCGCGATATTTTTAACGATAAAACTTTCTTCACGAATACTCACCCCGTTAAACGCGGTAGCGTCCAGCCTGAGAAAAATTTCTCAGGGCCAGCTGGATGCCCGTGCTTATTGCGCCAGCTCCCGTCTGGGAGAGGTCAATCATCTGGTCACGGATTTCAATGAAATGGCGGAAAAACTCCAGACGCTGGATATTCAGAGGAAATCCTGGAACGCCGCCATTGCCCATGAGCTGAGAACCCCGGTCACGATTTTACGCGGGCGGCTTCAGGGGCTGGTTGACGGCGTTTTTGAGCCGGATCCGCTGCTTTTTAATAATCTTCTCAAGCAGACTGAGGGGTTAACCCGTTTGATTGAAGATCTTCGGGTGATCAGCTCTGACGGCGGGGCGGGTTATACGCTGTATAAATCCAGAACGGACCTCAAAGGCACAATCCAGGATGCGCTTGATACTTTCATGCCCGAGTTCAAGCACAATCAGTTTGGGATTAAAACAGAGTTGAGGGAACAGCGATGCGTGTTCGATCCGTTGCGCATCAATCAGTGTCTGGCCGTTCTGTTTGACAACGCATTACATTATTCAACTTCGCGAAAACTCATCGTAAAAAATGGCGTCTCTGATAAAGGCAATTATATCCTTATTGAGGATGGCGGGCCGGGCATCCCCAGGGAATTTCATGATTTCTTATTTCAACCTTTCCAGCGGGATAAAGGTGCCAGAGATGTGAATCCTGAAGGATGTGGTTTAGGGTTATCGGTGGTAAAAGCCATCATGCTGGCTCATGGTGGCGATGTAACGTATACCTTATCGAAGCAAAACCACTCCCTGTTCAAACTGACCTGGCCCGATGCCTGAGCCCTGGCGGCAGGTCAGCCCGGCCTGCCCGCCGATAGCGGCAACTGCCATATATCGCCTAACTTTGTATCCCATTCCAGAGGGGTAATTCGCAGTTTGCCCCGTTTTGGGCTTAAGGTTATTTCACTGAAGTAAATTTCATCGCTTTTCAACATGAGGTCAACGCGGCAGTAGTCAAGACCCTTCGCCAGCTCCTGAGCGGCCAGCAGAGCCTCACGGAACAATTTCGGCTCGCCGGGCGCGACCGGCGTATTAGGATATTCCATCTGGAAGGGCTGTAAATTCCAGTGTCGGTCGTAAACGTTGATAAACTCTCTGCCGCGGTCATCTGTAAAATCGGCCTCAACATAGTGTGCGACCCCGTGAAAACAGTGAATTCTCAGCATTTCCGGCGTGCTGTTCCTGTCCGCATTATTGAAAAGATCGACATAGGGCTCACACAGTATAACGGGTGTAATATTTTTGTACTGCCACTCGCGCGTGGTGTAATACAAATTCTTCTTTAATGCGAGAGTGAGCTTTTTACGGGCCTGTCGGTAATTGAACTGGTTTTTGTTTGTACAGATTATTGTGCTTCCACTGTCATGATTGCACTTAAGGACGAATTGATCGGGCAGTATTGAAAAATCGATATGCGAAAACCTGCGGTAAACCCCAATCAAAGGCACCGCTTTTACTCGCGTTGTTCTGGACGCAACGTATTCGCGGACGGCGAGTTTATCGGCAAGCATTGTGTAGAGATTATTATGGTCATAGACCAGGCGATGACATATTTTTTCACTCAACGTAGTGGGTGATTTAATGTCAGGGGTTATGCCTGATGTCTTTTTGAGTTTTGCAGTATGAAAATTGAGGTCCGTCATGAAATATGAACGGCATTTTCTGATGAGATACTCCGTATATTTTAGAACATATGTGGTGGTGTTCATTTCTTCTCCTCCGTAATGTTCCGGTATTCTGGAGAAGAACTATTGATGGATATTGCTTAAAATATGGAGCAGGGATGGAGATAAAAATAAAAGGATTAAATAGCGCACGCAGGCTATTTAATCCTTATTTGAGCGGAGCAATCCGTGTTTACCGCCGCGCTTAACGGTCTTTTCTCCACGCATCGGCGGTCAATGCTTCACCGAAATGCCCGGCAATTAGCCTTTTCGTCAGCTCATGAAGCGGGGAGGCCATCACATCCGCCGTGCTGCCGCGCTCGACGACTTCCCCCTGGTGCATGACCATCACCTGATCGCTGATGTGCTTCATCATCCCCAGATGCTGGGTGACGTAGATGTAGGAGATACCCTGCTTTTCCTGTAATTCGAGCATCAGGTTAATCAGTTGCGAACGCATCGACATATCCAGCGAGGCAAGCGCTTCGTCTGCAACGATCACTTTCGGGCGCAGAATCAACGCGCGGGCCAGACCCAGACGCTGTTTCTGACCGGGAGCAAGCATATGCGGGTAGTAGCTTTCGTGATCCGGTAACAGCCCAACCATACGCAGTGTTTCGAAGATACGCTTGCGGCGCGCCTCTGGCTCCAGTTCGGTATTCAGACGCAGAGGGAAATCAAGGATCTGCGAAATGCGCTGGCGTGGATTAAGCGAGGTAGACGGATCCTGGAAGATCATGCGGATGCGCTGGCTGCGGAAAGAGTAATCGCCAAACTGCAGAGGATGATCGTCAATCAACACTTCTCCAGCAGTGGGCTCGACCATGCCGGCAAGCATTTTCGCCAGCGTGGATTTGCCGGAGCCGTTTTCGCCGATGATCGCCAGCGTCTGTTTTTCACGCAGGGTAAAACTCAGCGGCTTAACCGCTTCGACAGTCTGACGATGAAACAGCCCCGTGCGATAGCGAAAGGTCTTACTCAGATTGCGGACTTCCAGCAAGGTTTCGACCATTTCACTCTCTCTCCATGTTCAGCGGGAAATGACAGGCGTAAAGATGATTTTTGGCGCCGGTCAGGCGAGGCGTTTCGATACATTTACGCTGAGCATACGGACAACGCGGCCCCAGACGACAGCCTATCGGCAACGATTCCAGCAGCGGAATCGCTCCGGGCAGGGTATTCAGACGGCTCTTGTGCGGCATGGCGCTGCCAAAATCAGGAATTGCGCGGATAAGCGCCTGCGTATATGGATGGTGCGGCGCGGCGATCAACTCCTCACTCGGGGCAGTTTCGACCGTTTGCCCGCAGTACATCACGTCAATTTTATCCGCCCATTTGCTGAGCATTTGCAGGTCATGGCTGATCAGCAAAATGGTGGTGTTATTGTTCTGGTTCAGGCGCGACAGCAGGCGGAAAATTTGTGCCTGGGTGGTCGGCTCCATCGCGTTGGTGGGTTCATCCGCAATCAGCAAACGCGGCTGATTAGCCAGGGCGATGGCAATCATCACCTTCTGGCATTCACCGTCGGTCAGCTCATACGGGAAGCTGCGCATCGCGTCTTTATGGTCTTTGATCCCGACGCGGTGTAATAGCTCAATGGCGCGGCGCTTGCGCCAGCCGAAACGCTGCCACCAGCGGCCTTTATAGGTCCAGCCGGGAATGTTCTGCATCAGCTGTTTGCCTACGCGCTCGGACGGATCGAGGCAGGACTGTGGCTCCTGGAAAATCATCGAGACGTTATGGCCGACCAGCTTGCGACGCTCGCGCGGAGAGAGGCGCAGCAGGTCTATATCGTCGAACCGCATGCGGTCGGCGGTCACGCGCCAGTTGTCTTTCGCAACGCCGCAGATCGCTTTGGCGATCAGGCTTTTTCCCGAACCAGATTCACCCACCAGCCCGCGAATCTCGCCCTCGGCGAGAGTAATGCTGATGCGATCGACGGCTT
This sequence comes from Enterobacter cloacae complex sp. P6RS, assembly GCF_014982245.1. NCBI lineage: Bacteria > Pseudomonadati > Pseudomonadota > Gammaproteobacteria > Enterobacterales > Enterobacteriaceae > Enterobacter > Enterobacter cloacae complex sp. P6RS. Next base: position 49,888 of record NZ_JADCLB010000020.1, on the reverse strand, counting down.
TAACCCAGCCTTCACCGGTTTTGAATTCAATGGTGAGGTTGCGAATATCAAGAAGCGGCATTATTGCACCCCCGCGTTAATTGCACGGCGAATACCGTCGCCCAGCAGGTTGATCAGCAACACGCTTACCATAATCGCCGCCCCCGGCAGCATAACCGTCCACGGCGCCACGTAGATCAATTCCAGCGCGTCACCGAGCATCGCACCCCATTCAGGGGACGGCAGCTGCGCGCCGAGGTCGAGGAACCCGAGCGCAGCGATGTCCAGGATCGCCATCGACAGCGCACGGGTGATCTCGGTGACCAGCCCGGCGGCGATGTTTGGCAGAACGGCAAACCACAGAATATTGAAGGTCGTCGCGCCGTCCAGACGGGCCGCAACGACATACTCTTTTTCCAGCTCGTCATGCACCATGCTGTAAACCGAGCGCACGATGCGGGGGAGGATAGCCAGCCAGACGGCGAACATGGCATGCGACAGATGCGGACCGGCAAAGGCAACCACAATGATTGCCAGCAGCAGAGACGGAATCGACAGCAGCGTGTCCAGAATGTGGTTCAGCACCGCCGAGCGCAGGCCATGCGTGGAGCCCGCGAAAATACCGAGAGCCAGTCCACAGAGCGTCGCCGCGAGCGTCACGACAAACGCGCCGCCCACCGTCGGGGCAGCCCCGCTTAACAGACGGCTCAATACGTCGCGTCCGAGATCGTCAGTGCCGAGGAAGAATGAGACTTCGCCGTAGCGTGACCAGGAAGGCGGCAGCAGCTGATAGCCAAGGAACTGCTGATCGATGCCATAAGGCGCAAACCACGAACCAAAGAGGCAAAGCAATACCAGACCGGCGCAGCCATAAAGGCCGATCATTGCCGTGGTGTCACCATAGAACTTTCGCCACACGGTACGCAGCGCACCGGGCGTGCGCTTTTCACTGTAAACGTTATCGTAAGGCATACCATTCCTTATGCTTCAATGGGTTAGCCATCGCACCCAAAATATCGGACAACACGTTAACAATAATGACCAGCGAACCAATCACCATCACACCCGCTGAGATAGCAGCATAATCCTGCTGACGGATGGCGTTAATCAGCCAGCGTCCCAGCCCGGGCCAGCTAAAGACCATCTCGGTGATCATGGCCAGCGTAAGCATGGTGGAAAACTGCAGCCCCAGGCGCGGAATTACCGGCGGCAGAGCGTTGTGCAGGACGTTGCGGCGCAATATGGTCAGGCGCGACAATCCGCGCGTGGCGGCAGCTTTGACATAGTTCTGCTCAAACACCTCGATGGTGCTCAGGCGCATCAGGCGGATCACCTCGGTTGTCGGCGCAACCGCCAGCGTCAGCACCGGCAGTACCATATGACGCAGGGCGCTGACGATCATCTCATGGCGCCAGACGGAATCGGACAGCCAGGCGTCAATGATGGCAAAACCCGTTACCGTTTTAACCGTATAGAGCAGGTCAAAACGGCCAGAGACCGGTAGCCAACCCATCGTCAGCGAGAAGAACAGCGTCAGCAGCAGCGCCAGCCAGAATACCGGGATAGAGAAGCCGAGCAGGGCAAGGGCGCTGATAAACTTATCCTGCCATTTGTTGCGGTAGATCCCGGCCAGCATGCCCACGGGAATACCTACCATCAGGGCAAAGCCGAAGGCCAGAATGCACAGCTCCATCGTGGCCGGGAAAACCTCTTTTAGCTGATCGGAGATAAGCTGCCCGTTGATGCTCGACACGCCGAAATCACAGTGCAGCAGCCCGTTAAACCAGAACAGCCAGGCATCCCACAGCGACGAGCCCTGTAGCGGGGCATGCGGCGTGAAATAGCTCAGGCTGAAGCCGACAAAGTTCAGGAAAAAGAGCGTCACCAGCAGTAAAAGGAGCCGACGCAAGGTAAAAATAATCATGGTTTTTTCACCTCTTGTTCTTTTTCACGCGATACGCCGGCGAACGAGGCGTTGCCGAACGGGCTCAGCACCAGGCCTTTAATATCATAGCGGTAGGCCTGAAGACGCAGGGAAGAGGCCAGCGGAAGCACCGGCAGTTCCTGTGCAAGGATCTTCTGCGCTTCATCGTAAGCGTCAATGCGCGAGGCCAGCTGTTGGGAAGAGAGTGCATTTTGCAGCACGGCGTCGAACTCCCGGTTACACCAGTGGGCGTAGTTGGTCTGCGAATTTATCGCAGCACAGCTCAGCAGCGGCCGGAAGAAGCTGTCCGGATCGTTACTGTCGGTAGCCCAGCCTGTCAGGGTGAGGTCGTGATTCATATCCATCAGGCGCGCCTCCTGGAAACGACCCTCAACCGGTACGATGATCACCTTGACGCCCACCTGCGCCATATCCGCCTGTAGCAGTTCAGCGGTTTTCAGCGGGCTCGGGTTCCACGCCTGGGAGCTGGTGGGCACCCAAAGCTGGAGCGTCAGGTTTTCCGCGCCCAGCGCTTTCAGTTGTTCACGCGCTTTTGCCGGATTGTATTCCGTAATTTTAGCCTCACCGTCGTAGGCCCACGAGGCGCGCGGTAAAATTGAGGCGGCGGTTTCCGCCGTGCCGTAGTAGATCGACTGCATCAGACGCTGGTTGTTGATCGCCAGCGCCAGAGCGTGACGTACGGCAGGGTTGTTCAGCGGCGGCTTATCGGTGTTAAAGGCCAGATAAGCGATGTTCATCCCCGGGCGTAACGTCAGACGCAGACGCGGATCGTCGCGCAAAATGGTGAGCTGGCTGGCAGCGGGCCAGGCGAGCACGTCGCATTCCCCGGTGAGCAGTTTCGAGAGCCGTCCCGTTCCGCCAGACCCGAGATCGACCACCACCTGCGGCATCAGCGGCGTACCGCGCCAGAAATGTTCGTGGCGCTGCAGGCGAATATATTGCCCCGCGCGGTATTCGGCCAACTGGAACGGGCCGGTACCCACCGGCTGGCGGTCGAGCAGCTCCTGACGATCTTTTTTCGTCAGCTTCGCCGCGTATTCGGCGGACATAACGGACGCATAGTGGGTCGCCAGGTGCCAGAGGAAGGAGGCATCCGGGCGCGTCAGCGTAAATTCAACCGTCCGGCTATCCAGCTTGCGCACGCTTTTAACGGTGTCGGCAAACTGCAGGCTGTCGAAATAGGGGAAATTATTCCCGTTAACGTTATGCCACGGGTGGTTACGGTTAAAGATACGCTGGAAGGTGAAGACCACGTCATCCGCGTTCAGCTTGCGCGTAGGGGTAAACCACGGCGTACGCTGAAACGCGACATCATCGCGCAGGCGAAAACGGTAGGTTGCACCGTTATCCAGGACTTCCCAGCTTTCCGCAAGTTCAGGCACCAGGCGATAGGTGTACGGGTCGACATCCAGCAGACGGTCGTAAAGCTGCGCGGCGAGCGTATCCACAATCAGGCCGCTGCCCGCTTTTTGCGGGTTGAAGGTGTCCACCTGGCCACTTACGCAATAGACGAAGCCGCTGCCACGAATGTCAGGCTGCGTAGACTGCCCGGGCGCAGCAAACGCCAGGCCGCTGAACAGACCGAGTGCAAAAAAGGACGATAAAACCAGACGCATAATTTTTAAGGTTTTTAGGTTCGATCTGCAAAGTGTATCGCACTTACGCCTGCTTCGTAAAAATGTCTGCGGGTAAGTGCCGATATTGTCAGCGCATTTGATGCTTTTTAAGCAATGCCCGTAACTGATGGTAGGTCAGGCCCAGGAGTTCGGCCGCGCGTTTCTGGTTATATTTCGCCGCCTTCAGGCTTTGCTCCAGTAGCTGTTGCTCCTGCTCGTGCTGGAACTGGCGCAAATCAAGGGGCAGCGCGGGAGTATCGCCTGATGATGACGGGGAGGAAACCGGCGGCGCATTGCGCTGAAAAGGATCGATAATGATATTGTCCAGCTCCGTCTCGCTGCTGCCGTGGCGGTAAACAGAACGCTCCACAACGTTCTTCAGTTCGCGGATATTTCCCGGCCAGCGGTAGGCCAGAAGCGTCTCCCGCGCATGATCGCTGAAGCCGGGGAAAAGGGGGAGACCGAGCTCGCGGCACATCTGAATCGCAAATTGTTGAGCAAGCAGCATGATGTCGCTTCTCCTGTCGCGCAGGGGCGGAAGCTGAACGACGTCAAAGGCCAGGCGGTCAAGCAGATCGGCACGGAATTTCTCCTCCGCGACCATATCCGGCAGATTGGCGTTGGTGGCGCAGACCAGGCGCACGTTAACCTGCAGCGGCTGGCTGCCGCCGACGCGCTCCAGTTCACCATACTCAATCACGCGCAGCAGCTTTTCCTGCACCAGCATCGGCGCGGTGGCGAGTTCATCAAGGAACAGGGTGCCGCCGTCGGCGCGCTCAAAACGTCCCGGATGGCGCTTCTGAGCGCCGGTAAACGCGCCCGCCTCGTGGCCGAACAGCTCGGTATCGAGCAGGTTTTCATTCAGCGCCGCACAGTTTAGAGAAATGAAGGGGCCGTCCCAGCGTCCGGATAAATAGTGCAGACGGTTGGCAATCAGTTCCTTACCCGTGCCGCGCTCGCCGATAATCAGCACCGGTTTGTTGAGCGGCGCAAGGCGAGAAACCTGTTCCAGTACCTCAAGAAAGCTGTTGGCTTCACCGAGTAAGTTATCTTTGTATTGAGCCATGATGAAATTAACCACTCCTTAGCGATATTCACCAGGTCAGCATAGTTCTGTAGTGAATAAAAATCAATCACACCGTGTAAAATCAATAAGATAAAAAACTGGCACGGGAATTGTATTACCAGTACAGCAGGGCATAGCCCGATAACAGAACTATGAGGATTTGATTATGGGTATTTTTTCTCGTTTTGCCGACATCGTGAACGCCAACATCAACTCACTGCTGGAGAAAGCAGAAGATCCGCAGAAGCTGGTGCGCCTGATGATTCAGGAGATGGAAGACACGCTGGTTGAAGTGCGTTCTACCTCCGCCCGTGCGCTGGCTGAGAAAAAGCAGTTAACGCGCCGTATTGAGCAGGCCACCGCTCAGCTCAATGAATGGCAGGAAAAGGCGGAACTCGCCCTGCGCAAAGATAAAGAAGATCTTGCTCGCGCGGCGTTAATTGAAAAGCAGAAGCTGGCGGACATGATCGCTACGCTGGAGCATGAAGTCACGCTGGTGGAAGACACGCTCACCCGCATGAAAAAAGAGATTGGTGAGCTCGAAAATAAACTGAGCGAAACCCGCGCGCGTCAGCAGGCGCTGACCCTGCGTCATCAGGCGGCAAGCTCTTCCCGCGACGTGCGTCGTCAGCTGGACAGCGGCAAGCTGGATGAGGCCATGGCGCGTTTTGAGTCATTCGAGCGTCGTATCGACCAGATGGAAGCGGAAGCAGAGAGCCACGGCATCGGTAAGCAAAAGTCGCTGGATCAACAGTTTGCCGATCTGAAAGCGGACGATGAAATCAGCGAGCAGCTGGCGGCATTGAAAGCCAAAATGAAGCAAGATAACCAATAATAATGTTGCGGCACCTGAGCGTGCCGCTAAGCATCCGACGACAAGGAGTACACATGAGCGCGCTTTTCCTGGCCATTCCCCTGACGATTTTCGTGCTGTTTGTTTTGCCGATTTGGCTATGGCTGCACTACAGCAACCGTTCTTCAGGGAACGATTTATCCCAGAGTGAACAACAACGTCTTGCGCAGCTTACCGACCAGGCTAACAAGATGCGCGATCGCATTCAGGCGCTGGAAGCAATCCTGGATGCAGAACATCCTAACTGGAGGGACCGTTAATGTCAGGACTGAATCTGAACAAAAAATTGTGGCGAATTCCACAGCAGGGCATGGTGCGCGGCGTTTGCGCCGGACTGGCCCATTATCTCGACGTTCCGGTAAAGCTGGTTCGTGTGGTCACGGTGCTGTCGATATTTTTCGGCCTGGCGTTTATCACTTTCGTGGCCTACATAGTGCTGTCGTTTGTACTTGACCCGATGCCGGAAGGCGAACTGGCTGCGGAAGGCGCGCCTACCAGTAACGATCTTCTCAATGCGGTTGACGATCGGCTGGCTGAAGGGGAGAAGCGGTTACGTGAAATGGAACGCTATGTCACATCCGATACCTTTACGCTGAGAAGTCGTTTTCGTCAGCTTTAAGAGAGAATATACATGAAGAAAAACTGGCAACAGGCCGGTCAGAAGGTAAAACCCGGCCTGAAAATCGCAGGTAAACTGGTTCTGATGACGGCGTTACGTTACGGCCCGGCAGGTGTGGCGGGCTGGGCGATCAAATCTGTTGCCCGCAAGCCGGTCAGAATGTTGCTGGCCGTGGCGCTTGAACCTCTGTTGCAAAAAGCGGCAAAGCGGCTGTCACGCCGCTACTTATCCCGCTAATTCACGCTCGCGTTAGCCCTTTCTCTCCCCGGAAGGGCTAACGACATTTCATCCCTTTCCCTCACTTTCTTTGCGGCAGCTCACATTACTGCACAGAGCTGCTTTGTAATTGCGTTTTTCAGCCTTCCGGTTCGTTGACAGATATTTTTCAGGGGAGTAGATTGCCCTTCGTGGGACCGCTACCATGGAAAATAATGTGAACGCAAAAATTAAAAAACTTATCAATCATATTTACGGTGAATCATTTTCTGAAGCACATTTTAAAGTGTTATTAACAAAGCTTGAACAAGCTGCTGTTGATATTACAGAAAAGCGTAAATCAGGCTGGGATGAAAAAGACGTTGTTCTGATCACCTACGCCGATCAGTTCTCCGCGAAAGGGGAGAAAGCGTTGCCGGTATTTACCCGCTTTTATAATGAGTGGCTTGCTCGCACGTTTTCCCATGTCCACCTTTTACCTTTTTATCCGTGGTCCTCTGATGACGGATTTTCCGTTATTGATTACCACAACGTTGCGCCTGAAACCGGGACCTGGCAAGACGTTGCTGATTTAAAACAGTCTGCCAGCTTAATGTTTGATTTCGTCTGCAACCATATGTCAGCAAAAAGTGAATGGTTTGCTAATTATCTTGCGCAGAAACCTGGCTACGAAGATTTCTTTATTGCTGTCGATCCTGAAACTGATTTATCTGCGGTGACGCGTCCTCGCGCATTACCGTTGCTGACGCCATTTACGCTGCATGATGGCAGCGTGCGTCATCTTTGGACCACCTTCAGCGATGACCAGATCGATCTTAACTTCGCCTCGCCTCAGGTGCTGATTGCGATGGTTGACGTGCTGCTCCATTACCTGGCGGAAGGGGCGCGTTATATCCGTCTGGACGCCGTCGGATTTATGTGGAAGATCCCTGGAACAAGCTGCATCCATCTGGAACAGACTCACTGCCTTATCCAGCTTTTCCGTGCTATTACCGAGGCCGTGGCGCCGGGTACCGTGATCATTACTGAGACGAACGTTCCGCATAAGGACAATATCTCTTATTTCGGTGACGGTGAAAATGAAGCCCAGATGGTCTACCAGTTCTCCTTGCCGCCGCTGGTGCTGCATGCTGTGCACCGTCAGGATGTTAACGCTCTCTGTCAGTGGGCGGGATCGCTGGCGCTGCCTTCAACAAAAACGACCTGGTTCAATTTCCTGGCGTCTCATGACGGTATCGGTCTGAACCCACTGCGCGGCATTCTGCCGGAATCAGAAATCCTCGCACTGGTTGAGAAACTTCAGCAGGAAGGGGCGCTGGTCAACTGGAAAAATAATCCTGACGGTACGCGCAGTCCTTACGAAATTAATGTGACCTATCTTGACGCGTTAAGCGCGCAAAACAGTTCAGATGATGAACGCATTGCGCGCTTTATTCTGGCGCATGCGGTGCTGTTAAGTTTCCCAGGTGTACCTGCCGTGTATATTCAAAGTATTCTTGGCTCCCGTAACGATTATGAAGGGGTCGAGCGCCTCGGCTATAACCGCGCGATAAACCGCAAGAAATATACCGCCGGTCAGGTTGATCTCGAACTTAATAATAAAAATAGCATTCGTCATAAAATTTATTCCCGTTTAAGCGAGTTTATTGCGATTCGTCGTGGGGAAAGTGCGTTTCACCCTGATGCCCAGGCATTTTTTGAATCACTGGATGAACAAATTCTTAAAATTGTACGCGTGGCTGAAAACGGTGAGAGAATTACAGCCCTGTTTAATTTTAGTAATAACGTTCATACCGTTTATGGGGACACGCTTACTGGTATGGAATTACTATCAGGACAAGCTGTTAGCGGTAAAAAGCTGACCCTCAATCCATGGCAGGTTATGTGGATTAAAGCAAACTAAAAAGGACCCTAAAATGAAAATGCCCAAAATTGTGCTGTTATCAGCACTGGTTTCGTGCGCCCTGTTATCAGGCTGTAAAGATGATAAAGCGTCTGCTGTGACCATTGAGTTCATGCACTCGTCAGTAGAGCAGGAGCGCCAGGCGGTTATTACGAAACTGATCGAAAAATTCGAGAAAGAAAACCCCGGCATTACGGTGAAGCAGGTGCCGGTGGAAGAAGATGCCTACAACACCAAAGTGATTACGCTCGCCAGAACGGGCGCGCTGCCTGAAGTGATTGAAGTCAGCCATGATTACGCGAAAGTCATGGATAAGGAACAACTGCTGGATCGCAAGGCTATCGGTGAAGCCATTGAAGCGGTAGGCGAAAAGACCTTCTATGACGGGATCCTGCGCGTTGTGCGTACTGAAGACGGCACAGCCTGGACAGGGGTGCCGATGAGCGCCTGGCTGTCTGGCGTCTGGTATCACAAAGATGTGCTTGCCGCTGCGGGTATTCAGGAACCGCATAACTGGGAACAGCTGCTGAAAGCCAGCCAGAAGCTTAACGACCCGGCCAACAAACATTACGGTATTGCGCTGCCCACCGCGGAAAGCGTCATGACCGAGCAGGCGTTCTCCCAGTTTGCGCTTTCCGGCGGCGCGAACGTTTTTGATGCCAACGGAAACGTTGAAATTGACACCCCTGAAATGGCGAAAGCACTGGCGTTCTATAAAGCGCTGGCCGCGACCACCATGCCGGGCTCGAACGACGTCATGGAGATCAAAGATGCCTTCATGAACGGTTCTGCACCGATGGCCGTCTATTCCACCTACATCCTGCCAGCGGTATTCCAGGATGGTAACCCTGCCAACCTTGGCTTCGTTGTCCCGACAGAAAAGTCCTCTGCCGTTTATGGCATGGTCACCTCGTTGACGATCACCAGCGGACAAACCGAAGAAGAAACGCAAGCGGCTGAAAAGTTTGTGACGTGGATGGAGCAGGCTCAAAACGCAACCGACTGGGTCATGATGTCGCCGGGCGCGGCGCTGCCGGTGAACACGCTGGTCGTAGGAACGGATACCTGGAAAAACAACGAGGTGATTAAAGCGTTTGGGCAACTGCCTTATGAACTGATCGCCCAATTCCCGAACGTACAGGTGTTTGGTGCTGTCGGCGACAAAAACTTCACGCGCATGGGCGATGTGACAGGGTCCGGCATTATCAGCTCCATGGTGCATAACGTCACCGTGGGTAAACAAGATCTCAGCGCAACGCTTAGCAAGAGCCAGACGCGACTGACTGACCTGATTTCACAACGATAGGAGCGCTCTGCGGAAGGAAATTATGAAGACGTTGTTTTCTGGTCGTTCAGATATGCCTTTCGCCATGCTGCTGTTGGCCCCCAGCCTGATTTTGCTGGGGGGCCTGGTGGCCTGGCCAATGATTTCCAATATTGAAATCAGTTTCTTACGCCTGCCGCTTAATCCGCGTATTGATGCGGTGTTTGTTGGCCTGGATAACTACATCCGCATTCTGGGGGATGCTGCGTTCTGGCACTCGCTGTGGATGACGTTCTGGTATACGGCGCTGGTCGTGCTCGGCAGCACCGGGCTGGGGCTTGCCGTCGCCATCTTCTTTAACCGTGAGTTTCGTCTCCGGAAGACGGCGCGTTCGCTGGTGATTTTATCCTACGTGACACCCTCTATTTCCCTGGTATTTGCCTGGAAATACATGTTCAACAACGGCTACGGCATTGTGAACTATCTGGGCGTCGATCTGCTGCATCTGTATGACCAGGCGCCGCTCTGGTTCGACAACCCTGGCAGCAGCTTCGTGCTGGTGGTGCTGTTCGCCATCTGGCGCTACTTCCCGTATGCCTTTATCTCATTCCTGGCAATTTTGCAGACCATTGATAAATCGCTGTATGAAGCGGCAGAGATGGACGGAGCCAACGCCTGGCAGCGTTTCCGTATCGTCACGTTGCCCGCCATTATGCCTGTACTGGCAACGGTGGTGACGCTGCGAACCATCTGGATGTTCTACATGTTTGCGGATGTTTATCTGCTGACCACGAAGGTCGATATTCTGGGTGTGTATCTCTATAAAACTGCCTTTGCATTCAACGATCTGGGCAAAGCAGCCGCCATTTCTGTTGTGCTGTTTGTGATCATCTTCGCCGTCATTCTGCTGACCAGAAAAAGGGTAAACCTCAATGGCAACAAATAAACGCATACTGGGCCGTATTGGTTTCTATCTGGGGCTGGCGGTATTTCTGATTATCACGCTGTTCCCGTTCTTCGTGATGCTGATGACGTCATTCAAGAGCGCGAAAGAGGCCATATCGCTGAATCCGACTATTTTGCCGCAGGCGTGGACGCTTCAGCATTACGTTGACATCTTTAACCCGCTAATTTTCCCGTTCGTGGATTACTTCCGCAACAGCATGGTGGTGTCGCTGACGTCATCGGTAATTGCGGTGTTTCTCGGCACGCTGGGCGCTTACGCCTTGTCCAAGCTGCGTTTTAAAGGACGTGCGACGATCAACGCGAGCTTCTACACCGTCTATATGTTCTCCGGGATTTTGCTGGTGGTGCCGCTGTTCAAAATCATCACCGCGCTCGGCATTTACGACACTGAACTGGCGCTGATTATCACCATGGTGACCCAGACGTTGCCTACGGCGGTATTCATGCTGCGCAGCTATTTCGACACCATTCCGGACGAAATAGAAGAGGCCGCGATGATGGATGGTCTGAACCGCCTGCAAATCATCTTCCGCATTACCGTGCCGCTGGCCATTTCCGGTCTCGTGTCGGTGTTTGTTTACTGCTTCATGGTGGCATGGAACGACTACCTGTTTGCCTCCATTTTCCTGTCCAGCGCCAGCAACTTTACCCTGCCGGTCGGGCTGAACACGCTCTTTAGTACGCCAGATTATATCTGGGGTCGCATGATGGCGGCATCGCTGGTGACGGCGCTTCCGGTGGTCATCATGTACGCACTCTCTGAACGTTTTATTAAAAGTGGTTTGACCGCCGGTGGCGTCAAGGGCTAAGGCGGCCAATTTTTTATCAGGAGCAAGTTATGAAGAAGTTAGTTGCGACAGCGCCACGCGTAGCGGCGCTGGTGGAGTATGAAGACCGTGCTGTGGAAGCACATGAAGTGAAAATTCGCGCCCGCTTTGGCGCCCCGAAGCACGGAACGGAAGTCGTGGATTTCCGCGCGGCAAGCCCGTTCATTGATGAAGAGTTCAACGCAGAGTGGCAGATGTTCACGCCGCGTGAAGAGGGCGCTGCGCGCGGTATCGAATTCGGTAAGTTCCAGCTGGGCAACATGATCGTTGGCGACATTATTGAATGCGGTGCAGACGTAACGGAATACCAGATCGGCGACAGCGTCTGCTGCTACGGCCCGCTGCAGGAGACGGTCATCGTTAACGCGTTGAACAACTATAAGCTGCGTAAAATGCCGCAGGGCGCGTCCTGGAAGAATGCCGTTTGCTACGATCCGGCGCAGTTCGCCATGAGCGGCGTGCGTGATGCCAATGTCCGTGTGGGTGACTTTGTTGTCGTGGTCGGTCTGGGAGCCATCGGACAGATTGCGATTCAGCTGGCGAAAAAAGCCGGTGCGTCAGTGGTTATCGGCGTTGATCCGATTGAACACCGCTGTGAGATCGCTCGCCGTCACGGCGCGGACCACTGCCTGAATCCAATCGGTACCGATGTCGGTCTGGAAATCAAAAAGCTGACCGGGAAGCAGGGCGCGGACGTGATCATCGAAACCAGCGGCTTTGCGGATGCGCTGCAGTCCGCGCTGCGCGGGCTCGCCTACGGCGGCACCATCTCCTACGTGGCCTTCGCCAAACCGTTTGCGGCAGGCTTCAACCTGGGCCGCGAAGCGCACTTCAACAACGCTAAGATTGTCTTCTCCCGTGCCTGCAGTGAACCGAACCCGGACTATCCGCGCTGGAGCCGCAAGCGTATCGAAGAGACCTGCTGGGAATTGCTGATGAACGGTTATCTGAACTGTGAAGATCTGATCGACCCGGTCGTGACCTTCACCACCAGCCCGGAAAGCTATATGAAGTATGTCGATCAGCATCCGGAACTCAGTATCAAAATGGGCGTCACTTTTTAAGCTAAGGACAGCAAATCATGAAGATCGCAACACAAAACCAGGCCTTTTTCCCGACCAACATCATGGAAAAATTCGAGTACATCAAAGCGATGGGTTTTGATGGCTACGAAATTGACGGCCGTCTGCTGGTGGAAAATCTCGATGAAGTGAAAGCCGCTATCAAAGCCACGGGCCTGCCGGTGACGACAGCATGTGGCGGGTACGATGGCTGGATCGGTGATTTCATCGAAGAACGCCGTCTGAACGGATTACAGCAGATCGAACGCATTCTGGAAGCGCTGGCGGAAGTCGGCGGAAAGGGCATTATCGTGCCTGCTGCCTGGGGCATGTTTACCTTCCGTCTGCCGCCAATGACCTCTCCACGCAGCCTGGACGGTGACCGCAAAGCCGTAAGCGCCTCGCTGCGCTGGCTGGATGAGGTGGCCGCGCGCACCGGCACCACCGTCTACCTGGAGCCGCTGAACCGCTACCAGGATCATATGATCAACACCCTGGCAGACGCGCGTCGTTATATCGAAGAGAACGGCCTGAAGCACGTGCAGATCATCGGTGATTTCTATCACATGAACATTGAAGAAGACTCGCTGACGGACGCGCTGCATCAGAACCGCGATCTGCTGGGTCATGTTCACATTGCAGATAATCATCGCTATCAGCCGGGCAGCGGCAGCCTCGATTTCGCCAGCCTGTTCGATCAGCTGCGTGCCGATAACTATCAGGGATACGTGGTGTATGAATGCCGTGTTCGCGCCGAGGATCCGGCTAAGGCTTATCAGGACTCTCTCACTTATTTGCGTGAATGCTAAGGATGACGAGCGTGATGAGTGCTTCTACACCTTCGCCTCTGCGCGTCGCCATTATTGGCGCCGGGCAGGTCGCGGACAAAGTGCATGCCTCGTATTACGCCACGCGCAGTGATGTTCAAATGGTGGCTGTCATGGACAGCCGCCTTGAGCAGGCACAGGCGTTCGCGGAACGTTATGCTATTCCATCGGCATGGCAGGACGCTCACGAGATGTTGCAGGCAATAAAACCGGATGTGGTGAGCGTCTGTTCGCCCAACCGGTTCCATTTTGAACATGTGATGGCGGCGCTCGAGGCGGGTTGCCATGTGATGTGTGAAAAGCCCCCGGCGATGACGCCGCAGCAGGCTGATGAGATGCGTATCGCGGCGCGCAAGGCAGGAAAAGTTCTGGCCTATGATTTTCACCATCGCTTTGCCCTGGATACCCAACTGCTGCGCGATGCGGTAATGAACGGAACGCTCGGTGAGGTTTACTTTACCTCAGCGCAGGCGCTGCGTCGCTGCGGTGTGCCGGGGTGGGGCGTTTTTACCAACAAATCGCTACAGGGCGGTGGACCGCTGATTGATATCGGCATTCATATGCTCGACGCCGCAATGTATGTCCTGGGTTTCCCGGCGGTAAAACGGGTGACTGCGCACAGCTTCCAGAGGCTGGGAAACCGTAAAAGCACCGGTCAGTTTGGCGAGTGGGATCCTGCGCAATTTACCGTGGAAGATGCGCTGTTTGGCACGATTGAATTCTGCAACGGCGGCATTTTGCGTCTGGACACCTCCTTTGCGCTTAACATTCGCGAGCAGTCAATCATGAACGTCTCTTTCTGCGGTGAAAAGGCGGGGGCAACGCTGTTCCCGGCGCACATCTACAACGACGAGGCCGGTGTTTTAGAAACCCTTACCCAGCGCGAAGAGGCGGACGATCAGCGCCATCTGCGCAGCATGGATGCCTTCGTACGTCACGTGCTGGGAGAGCCCGTGATGATTGCCGATGCAGAACAGGGACTGGTAATTCAGCAGCTTGTTGGCGCGCTTTATGAATCCGCAGAAACAGGGGAAAGCGTAACACTATGCTGAACGTCTCTGTATTAACCGATCCGGGCTTTTGTCCACACAGCCTGAATAAATACGCCTCCATCATGGCATGCGGCAATGGCAACATGGGCATTCGCGCCGCGCATGAAGAAGAGTACACCCAGCAGACCAGAGGCATGTATCTCGCTGGGCTGTATCATCGCGCGGGGCGCAACGAGACCACCGAGCTGGTCAATCTGCCGGATATCACCGGTATTGATGTAGAGCTGGACGGCGTCAATTTCACGCTCCTTTCAGGGGAAATTCTTGAGTGGCAGCGCGAGCTGGCCTTTGCAAACGGCGAACTGCATCGTAACGTTGTCTGGCGTTCGCCCGACGGCAAGTGCTATCGGCTGGAGAGCCGTCGTTTTGTATCGCTGGACCAGCTGCCTTTAGTGGCTATGCAGCTCGCGATCACGCCTCTTGATGGCGCCACGCAGGCTGTGCTGAAAACCGGCATCGACGCAACGCAAACGAACAGCGGCAGACAGCATCTGGATGAAATCTCGGTCAGGGTCTTTGATCAGCACTATATGCAGGGGATGTATGAAACGCAGGATCGGGCGTCGGAGGTTGTTGTTTCGGCGTTTTGTCAGCTCTCCGCTAAGAGCGACAGCTGCTTCACCGCCAAAAATCGTCGTCTCAGCGTTCACCATTCGCTGACGATTGCGCAGGGTGACACTGTCACGCTTGAGAAAATCGTCTGGCTGACGCATCGCAGTGATAAAGCACTCTCCCAGGAGTCTTTCGCGCGCAACGCGCTGGCCGATCTCAAAGTCTCTGCCGCAAGAGGCTACGACGCATTGCTTGAAAGCTCAGCGTATGCGTGGAAAAACGTCTGGCGTGACGCGCGGGTGGAAGTGACCTCCGCTGAACATCAGGATCAGATGGCGCTGGATTATGCCGTCTGGCATCTCACCGCAATGACGCCAGCCCATGATGAACGAAGCAGTATCGCCGCAAAAGGGCTGACGGGTGAGGGGTACAAGGGCCACGTCTTCTGGGATACCGAAATTTTCCTGCTGCCTTTCCATCTGTTTACCCGCCCGCAGGTTGCCCGCAGCCTGCTGCGCTATCGCTGGCTTAATCTGGCTGGCGCACGGGAAAAAGCCCGTCGTAACGGCTGGCCGGGCGCGTTGTTCCCATGGGAAAGCGCCGCAAGCGGAGAGGAAGAGACGCCGGAGTTCGCGGCAATCAACATCCGCACCGGGGTACGCCAGAAGGTGGCTTCCGCACTTGCTGAGCATCACATCGTGGCTGATATTGCCTGGGCCGTCGTCGCTTACTGGCAGGCGACGCATGATGACGCCTTTATGCGTAACGAAGGCCTGACGCTGCTGATGGAAACGGCTTTGTTCTGGATGGGACGCGCAACGGACGTCAATGGTCGTCTGGAAATCCATGACGTGATCGGACCGGACGAATACACCGAGCACGTGAACAACAACGCTTACACCAACTATCTGGCCTGGCACAACGTTGCCTGCGCGCGCCAGTTTATGGCGATGTTTGGGCGTGAGGATGAGCGTTTTACGGAGAATGCCGCGCAGTTCCTGGCGCGCTTATGGCTACCGGAGGCCGATGCAGACGGTGTGATCCCGCAGGATGATACCTTCATGGCAAAACCTGCCATCGATCTGAGCCGCTACAAAGCCAAAGCGGGTAAGCAGACGATTCTGCTCGATTATTCCCGCGCGGAAGTGAACGAGATGCAGATCCTTAAGCAGGCCGATGTGGTGATGCTTAACTACCTGCTGCCAGAACGGTTTACGCCACAGCAATGCGCCGCCAATCTGGCGTTCTATGAGCCACGCACGATCCATGATTCGTCCCTGAGCAAGGCCATTCACGGGATTGTGCTCGCACGCTGCGGTGACACGCAGGGGGCCTATGCCTTCTGGCGCGATGGCATCGCCATTGATTTGGGCGAGGATCCGCACAGCAGCGATGAGGGCATTCATGCCGCGGCAACCGGTGCGATCTGGTCTGGCGCAATTCAGGGATTTGCTGGCCTGCGGATCATTGAAGGGGAACTGCATCTCGCGCCAAAACTGCCTGCTCACTGGCAGAAGCTCGCTTTCCCGCTGCGGTGGCGGAACGCAGCAATGCACTTCACGTATGAAAACGAGGTGTTAACCATCGAAACCACGGCGCCTGCCACGCTGACGCTGTGGGGCAAAACGCTACATATCCCGGAGCGAGAAGTCTTCGCGTATAACGATTTTCTTGCGTCCGTGAATGGGACCGCTACCACGGAGGGGCAACATGACGCTTAAGGCTGTTGTATTCGATCTGGACGGTGTGATCACCGATACCGCGCATCTTCACTTTCTGGCCTGGCGTGCCGTGGCGGAGGAAATTGGCATCACCTTCGACGAAGTGTTTAACGAACAGCTGAAGGGAATAAGCCGCATGGATTCCCTCCAGCGCATTCTGAAGCACGGCGGAAAAGAGGGGATGTTTAGTGAGGAGCAATGCCTTGCACTGGCGACGAAAAAAAATGCGCTTTACGTCCAGTCGCTGGCATCACTGACGCAGGATTCTCTGCTACCGGGGATCCGCGACGTGCTGGCGGAGATCCGTGCCGCGAAGGTCAAGATTGGGCTGGCATCCGTATCGCTCAATGCCCCAGGGATTTTGCACGCGCTGGGCATTCATCAGGCCTTCGATTTTTGTGCTGATGCTTCCCGCATTTGCCGTTCAAAGCCTGACCCGGAGATCTTCCTTGCGGCCTGTGCGGGGCTGAACGTGCGTCCTGAAGAGGCGATTGGCATTGAAGATGCCGCTGCGGGTGTTGAAGCAATCAACGCCGCAGGAATGCTGTCGGTCGGGATTGGGCCTGGCCTTAACCATGCGGGATTACAACTTCATTCAACGCGGGAACTGACCTGGAAATGCCTGACAGAATTCTGGGCGTCCCGGGCGTATTGATAAGGAATAAATTATGGCTCAACTTTCTCTGAAACATATTCAGAAAATCTATGATAACCAGGTCCACGTGGTTAAGGATTTCAACCTCGAAATTGAAGACAAAGAGTTTATTGTTTTCGTCGGTCCGTCGGGCTGCGGTAAATCCACGACGCTGCGAATGATTGCCGGTCTTGAGGAGATCAGCGCGGGTGAACTGATTATCGACGGCGTATGCATGAATGACGTGCCTGCCAAATCGCGTGATATCGCGATGGTATTCCAGAACTATGCGCTTTATCCGCATATGACGGTCTACGACAACATGGCGTTTGGCCTGAAAATGCAAAAAATAGCGCCCGCGGTGATTGAAGAACGCGTGAACTGGGCGGCGCAGATTTTAGGGCTACGCGAATACCTGAAGCGTAAACCTGGCGCTTTATCGGGTGGTCAGCGCCAGCGCGTGGCGCTGGGCAGGGCGATCGTGCGCGAGGCGGGCGTCTTCCTGATGGATGAGCCGTTATCCAACCTCGATGCCAAGCTTCGCGTGCAGATGCGTGCCGAAATCAGCAAGCTGCACCAGAAGCTTAACACCACCATGATCTATGTTACGCACGACCAGACGGAAGCCATGACGATGGCGACCCGCATCGTGATCCTGAAAGACGGCATCATTCAGCAGGTGGGTGCGCCGAAGCAGGTATACAACGAGCCGGCCAATATGTTTGTCGCAGGGTTCATTGGCTCTCCGGCAATGAACTTCATTCGTGGTGCTATCGACGATCGCTATTTCGTAACGGAAACGCTGCGTCTGGAGATCCCTGAGGACAAGCTGGCCGAGTTGAATGCGCAAGGTTACCAGCGTAAAGCGGTCGTCTTCGGGATCCGTCCGGAAGACATTCTTACCCTGCAGAGCAGCGGAGAAGATATCGCGGCGAAAGTCAGTGTCGCTGAGCTTACCGGTGCCGAATTTATGCTTTATGCCACCGTGGGCGGACATGAACTGGTTGTCCGCGCAGGCGCGGCCAATGACTACGTAGCCGGAGATACTATCGGCATTCAGTTCGATATGAATAAGTGCCATTTCTTCGACGCCGATACCGAAGCGGCTATTAGATAAGAAAGGTGTTTGCCGGAAATGCAAATTTCCGGTTTTTTTTGTTTGTTAATTATAAAGGGAATATTTAATGAGTACTCTACTAAGAAGTGCTGCGCTCGTTCTGTGCGCAGGGGTTAGCTGCGCGCAAGCAACAGAACCCGCAAAGCAGTGGGCGTTTAATATCGGTGCCATGTATGAAATTGAAAACGTCGAAGGTCAGAGCGACGATAAAGATGGATTATATGAACCCTCCGTATGGTTTAATGCAACATGGGATGCCTGGACAATCTCTCTGGCAATGTATCAGGAAGGGCCGGTTGATTATAGCAGCATGACGCGTGGCACCTATTTCGATCGCCCGGAATTTGAATTGCGCTATCGCTTTATCGGCACCGATGATTTTACGTTCGGTCTGACCGGTGGCTTCCGCAATTATGGTTATCACTTTAAAGATGAACACGGTGCCAAAGACGGCAGCGCTAATATGCAGCGTTACAAAGTTCAGCCTGACTGGGATATTAAATTAACCGACGACTGGCGCTTTGGCGGCTGGTTTGCCATGTATCAGTTTGCCAACGATCTGGATAAAACCGGTTATTCTGACAGCCGCGTCGAGACCGAAACCGGTTTTACCTGGACCATCAACGAAACGTTCTCTGCGAAAGTAAATTATTATTTAGAGCGCGGCTTCAATATGGACAGCTCACGTAATAACGGCGAGTTTTCTACCCAGGAAATTCGTGCCTACCTGCCGATTTCGTTAGGCCAGACGACGTTAACGCCTTATACCCGTCTGGGACTCGATCGCTGGTCAAACTGGGACTGGCAGGACGATCCGACGCGTGAAGGACATGATTTCAACCGTCTGGGTATGCTGTACGCCTATGATTTTAACAACGGTTTATCCATGACGCTGGAATATGCCTACGAATGGGAAAACCATGATGAAGGTGAGAGCGATCGCTTCCACTACGCAGGTGTCGGCGTGAACTACGCGTTCTGATCATGATTTACCAGGGGCGATTGCCCCTGGTTTTTAGCGCAAGGACGCCGCATCCGAAAAATGCGTATCAACCAAAATCTTATGCGGCGCAGGTTTACCCGCAATACGCTTAAACAACACGTTGCAGCTCTCTTCGCCGAGCTTTCTTGTCGGAATATCAAACCCGCCTGGCGCAGGGGTTAAAACGAGAGACAGCATCGGATCGCTGTAGCCTGCCATAGCAACCTGCTCGGGAACCATCAAATTTAACTCATCCGCTGCACGATAAAGACCCAACAATTTCATACTGTCAGTAGCAAAAACGGCATTGGGCGGGTTGTCAGACGAGAGTAATTTGCAGGCTGCCTGGAGCGCGCTTTCATGGGTATATCCGCCATCAATGACCCAGTCCGGGTTTATGTCGATACCCTGCTTCTCAAGGCTGGATTTATAACCCGCAAGGCGATCGATAGAAACGTGATAATCGAGCGGGGCATGCAGACAGGCAATTTTTGTTCGCCCATGTTTAATAAACGAATCGACCAGAATAGCGCTGTCGTGAAAATTGTCCGTATCAACAGAATAAATATTCTGGAACTTTCCTTCTACTTTTCCAATAACCACTACGGGCACACCGTATTCGTCCAGCGTGGTGAAAAAAGATTCGTTTGCGGGTGAACTCAGCATGATGATCCCTTTGATCATCTTCTGCTTTATTTTTCCCACGCACTTCTGCAGATCGTCCTCACTGCTTTTCGAGGTTTGTAAAATAACGTCAAACCCTTCCTCTTCCGCTTTTGCCGTAATGGCGTGAAGAACATCGGAGAAAAAAGGGTTACCGGCAGTAGTTTTGGTCGAGCGGGTCGAAATAACCATAATGGCATCAAAGCCAGAAGAGGTCAGGGCGCGGGCCAGTTTGTTGGGCTGATAATTTAATTCGTCTATCGCCTTAAGCACTTTGTCTCGCGCTTCAGGGGAAATATTCGTTTGTTTATTCAGAACGCGGGAAACGGTTGATTTCGATACGCCCGCAACCCGTGCGATATCATAGATGGTGGGTGACATACACCTTACTCACTCCGGACTGACAGCAATGTCGTTCATCTTACTGGAGAGAAAACGGCAATAGCAATAAATAAGAATTGATAATCAACGATCTGCCCCCATTTATTGTATTCTGAAGCCATACATTCCTGGCTTCCGGGCAATGAAGGATGGCGATGAAGCGATTTAAGAACGAACTCAATTCTCTGGTGAACCGCGGCGTTGATCGACATCTGCGTCTGGCCGTCACCGGCCTGAGCCGCAGCGGTAAGACGGCGTTCATCACCGCGATGGTAAACCAGTTGCTGAATCTGCACGCCGGCGCGCGGCTGCCGTTGCTCAGCGCCGTGCGCGAGGAGCGTCTGCTGGGCGTTAAGCGCGTTCCTCAGCGTGATTTTGGCATACCGCGTTTCACCTACGACGAAGGGCTGGCGCAGCTTTACGGCGATCCGCCCGCGTGGCCGACGCCAACGCGAGGCGTCAGTGAAATTCGCCTTGCGCTGCGCTTTCGTTCTAATGAATCGCTGATACGTCACTTTAAGGATACCTCAACCCTGTATCTGGAAATCGTCGATTATCCCGGCGAATGGCTGCTCGACCTGCCGATGTTGGCGCAGGACTACCTCAGCTGGTCCCGCCAGATGACGGGCTTGTTGCAAGGGCAACGCGCAGAGTGGTCAACGAAATGGCGACAGCTGTGCGAGGGCCTTGATCCGCTGGCGCCTGCGGACGAAAACCGTCTGGCGACCATTGCTGAAGCCTGGACGGACTATCTGCATCAGTGCAAACAGGAAGGGCTGCACTTCATCCAGCCGGGCCGTTTTGTCTTGCCGGGTGATTTAGCAGGCGCGCCCGCGCTGCAGTTCTTCCCGTGGCCGGATGTGGACGGCGCAGGCGAGTCGAAGCTGGCACAGGCCGACAAACACACGAATGCCGGCATGCTGCGCGAGCGTTACAATTACTACTGCGAAAAGGTGGTCAAAGGTTTTTATAAAAACCACTTTTTACGTTTCGACCGCCAGATTGTGCTGGTGGATTGCCTGCAGCCGCTCAACAGCGGGCCGCAGGCATTTAACGATATGCGCCTCGCGCTGACGCAGCTGATGCAGAGTTTCCACTACGGGCAGCGGACGCTGTTTCGTCGTCTGTTCTCACCGGTGATCGACAAGCTGCTGTTTGCGGCCACAAAAGCCGATCACGTTACGGTCGATCAGCACGCCAACATGGTTTCTCTGCTGCAGCAGCTGGTGCAGGACGCCTGGCAAAACGCCGCGTTCGAAGGCATCAGTATGGATTGTCTTGGGCTCGCATCGGTGCAGGCGACCCAAAGCGGCCTGATTGACCTTAACGGCGAGAAAATACCAGCATTACGCGGGAATCGACTCAGTGACGGCGAGCCGCTTACCGTCTATCCCGGCGAAGTCCCCGCGCGGCTGCCGGGCCAGGCCTTCTGGCAGAGCCAGGGCTTCCAGTTTGAAGCCTTCCGCCCTCAGACCATGAGCGTCGATCGGCCGTTACCGCATATCCGTCTGGATGCGGCGCTGGAGTTTTTGATTGGAGATAAACTGCGATGACGGAACCCTTAAAACCGCGCATAGACTTTACCGGAACGCTTGAGCCCGAGCGTCAGGACGCCTTTAAAACGGCGCAGACGTTCAGCGGCGCGCAGGCGGAGAACTTTGCCCCGGCGCTGCCGGACGATCCCGCCGTCGAAGACGGTCCGGCGGAGGCGGTCGTAGAAGCCGCTCTGCGTCCTAAACGCAGCCTGTGGCGCAAGATGGTCACCGCCGGTCTGGCGCTGTTTGGCGTCAGCGTGGTCGGGCAGGGCGTCCAGTGGGCGATGAACGCCTGGCAAACCCAGGACTGGGTCGCGCTGGGCGGATGTGCCGCGGGCGCGCTCATCGTGGGGGCGGGCGTCGGGTCGGTTGCCACCGAGTGGCACCGCCTCTGGCGTTTGCGACAGCGCGCGCACGAGCGCGATGAAGCGCGGGATCTCCTCCACAGCCACGGCACTGGCAAAGGCCGCGCCTTCTGTGAAAAACTGGCCAGTCAGGCCGGTATCGATCAGTCGCATCCGGCGCTCCAGCGCTGGTACGCCGCCATCCATGAAACCCAGAACGACCGGGAGGTGGTCACGCTCTACTCCCATATGGTTCAGCCGGTACTGGATGCCCAGGCACGACGTGAGATTAGCCGCTCGGCGGCGGAATCCACGCTGATGATTGCCGTCAGCCCGCTGGCGCTGGTGGATATGGCCTTTATCGCCTGGCGTAACCTGCGCCTCATCAACCGTATCGCGAACCTTTACGGCATAGAGCTGGGTTACTACAGCCGGCTCAGGCTGTTCAAACTGGTCCTGCTCAATATCGCGTTTGCGGGCGCGAGCGAGCTGGTGCGCGAAGTGGGAATGGACTGGATGTCGCAGGATCTGGCGGCGCGTCTTTCAGCCCGTGCAGCTCAGGGCATTGGCGCGGGCTTGCTGACGGCGCGTTTGGGTATCAAAGCGATGGAGGTGTGCCGTCCGCTGCCGTGGATTGATGGCGATAAGCCGCGGCTGGGGGATTTCAGGCGTGAACTGATAGGTCAGCTGAAAGAAACGCTCAATAAAAAACCGTCTCCTTAAGGCTTTGTTTACTAATCGTGCTGGCTGTCAATATTTGTTGACAGTCATCTTCCGGTTCACCGAGTTCTGACATATCATTTTAACGTTATTGGCTTAAAACGGTGAATTTCCCATGCGTCTTGAAGTCTTCTGTGAAGACCGTCTCGGTCTGACCCGCGAATTACTCGATCTTCTTGTTTTACGTAGCATTGATTTACGTGGCATTGAGATCGATCCTGTCGGGCGAATTTACCTCAATTTTGCCGAAATTGAATTTAACACCTTCAGCAGCCTGATGGCGGAAATCCGCCGTATCGCTGGCGTTACGGATGTACGCACCATACCCTGGATGCCCTCCGAACGTGAGCACCTCGCCCTGAGCGCGCTGCTTGAAGCGATGCCCGAGCCGTTCCTCTCTTTGGATCTTAAAAGTAAAGTCGAGCGCGTTAACCACGCGAGCTGCCAGCTTTTCGCGCAGAGCCAGGAGAAGCTCAGCAGCCACCACGCCGCGCAGCTGATCCCCGGTTTTAACTTCCAGCGCTGGCTGGACAGCAACCCGCAGAATACGCACAGCGAGCATGTGGTGATTAACGGGCAGAATTTCCTGATGGAGATCACACCGGTCTATCTGAAAGGAGAAGGAAATAGTCGCGTATTGACCGGGGCGGTGATCATGCTGCGCTCGACGCTACGCATGGGGCGCCAGCTGCAAAACCTCTCCAGCCAGGACGTTGGCGCATTCAGCCAGATTATTGCCGTCAGCCCGAAAATGCGCCACGTGGTTGACCAGGCGCGCAAGCTTGCCAGTCTGACCGCGCCGCTGCTGATTACCGGCGATACCGGTACCGGGAAAGATCTGCTGGCGCACGCCGTGCACCTGGCAAGCCCGCGTGCGGCTAAACCGTATCTGGCGCTTAACTGTGCCTCTATTCCAGAAGATGCCGTCGAAAGCGAGCTGTTTGGACACGCGCCGGAAGGCAAGAAAGGGTTCTTCGAGCAGGCCAACGGCGGCTCCGTGCTGCTGGACGAGATAGGCGAAATGTCGCCGCGTATGCAGGCTAAACTGCTGCGTTTCCTGAACGACGGCACCTTCCGCCGCGTCGGTGAGGATCACGAAGTGCATGTGGACGTGCGCGTCATTTGCGCCACCCAGAAGAACCTGGTGGAGCTGGTGCAAAAGGGGATCTTCCGTGAAGATCTCTACTACCGCCTCAACGTCCTGACGCTGAACATTCCACCGCTGCGCGATTGTCCGCAGGACATCATGCCGCTAACGGAACTGTTTGTGGCCCGCTTTGCCGACGAGCAGGGCGTTCCACGTCCGAAACTGTCTGCAGATCTCGGCACGGTGTTAATGCGCTACGGCTGGCCGGGCAACATTCGTCAGCTTAAAAACGCCGTTTATCGCGCGCTGACCCAGCTGGAAGGGTATGAACTGCGCCCTCAGGACATTCTGTTGCCGGATTACGACGCCGGGACGGTATCGGTAGGCGAAGAAGCGATGGAAGGCTCGCTGGATGATATCACCAGCCGCTTCGAGCGCTCCGTGCTGACGCAGCTGTACCGCAGCTACCCCAGCACCCGCAAACTGGCAAAACGGCTTGGCGTCTCGCATACCGCGATTGCGAATAAGCTACGTGAGTATGGATTGAATCATAAGAAAGGTGACGAATAACAAAAAGCCTCTGTAAAGAGGCTTTTTTAATGTTTATTCCTTCGCCAGCGGCGTGGTCACGATCTCTGTTTTTGTCTCGCCCTGAATCGACGCAATCCTGCTTTCGACGTCCTTCACCTGCTGCGCGCTGTGTAGCAGGGTATAGGTCAGGTCAAACTGAGCGCTGGCGCCTGGTTGGAGCTGCTTAACCCGCTTCTGCTCGCGTTCAATGGTGACGGGGTAGGCATAGCTGGTGCCTGGCTCAATCCCCGTGACGTAGCCCTGTTTTGGCGTATCGGTATTTTTCCACAGGGTCAGCACGGGCAGCTGGCGGGTATCAAACTGAATTGACGCGCCTTTGTCACCGGCTTTATTCACCACCGCCGCGAGGGTTTCATGATTGCTGTCCGCAAGCGGTTTGATGTTAAAGACCATCTCATCAAAGCCTTTTGTCGGCCCGGCGTAGGTTTGCCAGTCGTTAACGCCCGCTTTCGCGTAATCATTGAACGGGCTCACGCTTGCCGCCGGGGCAAGGAAGCGCGCGCCTTCTTCGAGGACAGGCGCCCCGAAGTTGCTGTGGTAGATAATCTGATAGTCATGAGGGTAATCGGCATGGTTCGTCAGAACGTCATGCAGGCTGAACTGGTTGGTTCCTGGAACGTAACGCAGTTCGGTCATGGTTTGCAGATCCGCTTTTTTAAAGGTGCTTTCTTTGATGAGACCGCGAATACGAATTTCATGCGGGGCAGCATCCGCAATTTCTACCTCCACCTGGGATGCCGGTGTATTCCCCGCCTTGCCATGCAGGGTGTAAATCTGGCCGTCAGCGGTGACCGGGTGCCCCG
The DNA here is from genome assembly GCF_014982245.1 of Enterobacter cloacae complex sp. P6RS. NCBI lineage: Bacteria > Pseudomonadati > Pseudomonadota > Gammaproteobacteria > Enterobacterales > Enterobacteriaceae > Enterobacter > Enterobacter cloacae complex sp. P6RS. The sequence goes on along the minus strand of NZ_JADCLB010000020.1, from coordinate 24,564 downwards.
TCCATTCGTAGCCACAGCGGACCATCATCTCGTTGAAACCTTCCAGCCAGCCAAGTCCGTTTCGGCTTTCCAGATTGATATACGCCGGATTAACGACCTCTTTAACGGGGGAGTTCCAGCCCAGCCTGGTGCCAAAGCCCTCCACATGCAGAAGGTTCATCCCGCGCGTCGGGCTTAAGGTGATGGTCAGGCCGTTTTTACTGCTAATAACGATCGCTTTACTGCCTTCCTGCTTGCCGCCGTGCAACACTTTTTGCTCGATGCTGAACGTTCGATCGTTAATTTTCAGCTCATCGCTGGAAATCTTCCAGTTTCCTTTTTCCACGCTGCTTTCAGCGCTTGTCAGCACCCAGGTTTTTGCTGCGGCCTGGCCCGAAACCAGTACCGAAAGGAGCGTTAAAGCCAGTTTTATTTTCATATTTATCCCTTTTTGCTGAAACGATTATTTAACTTCGTAAGCAAATCTAATGTTTTGGCGATAAGGGAAATGTGATGCGCCTCACTGAGGGTAAATTCAGGATTGTTTAACGATCAATATGCGGGTCTGATCGCTATTTTGCTGAATTCCTGAAACTTATTTGCGTTAATTTTGTGACGCAAGCTCATTATTGCTTTAACGATTCAGCGTGTAACTAATAAAAAACCCCGCCATAGCGAGGTTTTGAAAAAGCGGTATAGAATGCTAAGTAGTGATTATGCTTTCAGCTTTTCCAGCGCGGCGGTGTAATCCGGCTCGGTAGTGATTTCATTAACCAGTTCGCTGAAGACGACAGTGTCGTTTTCATCAAGAACCAGTACCGCGCGTGCTGCCAGGCCTTTCAGAGGGCCTTCGGCGATGCTGACGCCGTAGTTTTCGAGGAAATCCGGGCTGCGCAGGGTGGAGAGGGTGATAACGTTGCTCAGGCCTTCAGCACCGCAGAAGCGAGACTGGGCGAACGGCAGGTCAGCAGAAATGCACAGCACAACGGTGTTGTCCATTTCAGTTGCCAGCTGGTTGAACTTACGCACGGATGCGGCGCAAACACCGGTATCAATGCTCGGGAAAATGTTCAGCACTTTGCGTTTGCCCGCAAACTGAGCCAGTGTGACGTCAGACAGATCTTTAGCCACCAGAGTAAAAGCCTGCGCTTTGCTGCCAGCCTGCGGAATGGAACCTGCAACAGCAACCGGGTTGCCCTGGAAATGAACGAGTTGTGACATAGATATCTTCCTGTTTACATATAGTTAACGTCGGGGCTAGTGTATGCCATCCGCGGATAACACGGCAAACCAAATTTTTTCGCCTTTCCGGGCTGCAAGGAGTCAGTGATGAGAAGCGTTAAGGTCTATGAAGAAGCCTGGCCATTGCATACCCCGTTTGTGATCTCCCGCGGCAGCCGAAGCGAAGCCAGCGTGGTGGTCGTTGAAATCGAAGAGGGCGGTTTTAAAGGCGTAGGGGAGTGTACGCCTTACCCGCGCTATGGTGAAAGCCTCGCGTCAGTGATGGCGCATATCATGACGCTGGTGCCAGACCTGCAAACCGGGCTCACGCGCGAGGCATTACAGCATCGTTTGCCCGCCGGGGCCGCACGTAACGCCATTGATAGTGCGCTCTGGAGTCTGGAGGCGGCGAAACAGCAGCAACCCCTGACAACATTACTGGGCGTGGTGCTGCCGGAATCGGTGGCTACCGCGCAAACGGTAGTGATTGGCGAGCCGGAACAGATGGCCGCCAGCGCCAAAGCGCTTTATGACGCCGGGGCCCGGCTGCTGAAGGTGAAGCTCGACGATCGTCTGATTAGCGAGCGTATGGTTGCCATTCGCGCGGCGGTACCCTCAGCCACGCTGATTGTTGATGCCAATGAATCATGGCATCCAGAAGGGCTGGCCGCCCGCTGTCAGCTGCTGGCCGACCTGGGGGTGGCCATGCTGGAGCAGCCTCTGCCAGCAAAAGATGACGCGGCGCTGAAGAACTTTATCCATCCGTTGCCCGTTTGTGCGGATGAAAGCTGTCATACCCGCGCGAGCTTGAGCGAGCTGCAGGGCCGCTACGAGATGATTAATATTAAGCTCGACAAGACCGGCGGGCTGACAGAGGCGCTGGCCCTGGCGGCAGAAGCCCGGGCGCAAGGTTTTTCACTGATGCTGGGCTGTATGCTCTGTACATCCCGGGCAATCGGCGCGGCGCTACCGCTGGTCAATCAGGTCCGTTTCGCCGATCTGGACGGCCCGACGTGGCTGGCGGTTGACGTCTCTCCCGCGCTCCATTTTACCAGCGGCGTGCTTCATCTCTGAGGCTGCCAGCGTAAAAGATCCACCATGGCTTTTAAGTATTTTTCGCTGGCCTCGTCGGAGGAGATCGGCGGGAATTCAGCGGTTATGCAGGGCAGGCTCAAATCGGCGCACCAGCTACCGAACGAGCCTGGCGTTTCATAGCCCACGCTGGTCACAAGCGGCAGGGCGAATGCGTCTGCCAGCCACGCGCCAAGCTCGGAGTGACGCGGATCTTCAATACAGGCCAGCGGATCGTGGAAGGAGACCACCCACGCGGGATGGATCTTATGGATAAGCTGGCACAGCGCCTGGGTTTCCGGCTCTGAGCCCGGCTTATCTCCCGTTAGCAGAACCACATCACGCTCCTCGGCGGAGCTGTTCCAGCGATACACCGTTTCCCCGGCGCGCCAGTTTGCTGATGGAAAATTACGGTTTAAGTCAACGCCTCGCGCATTGGCGCGAAGACCCAGCTGGCAGCCGTCCGGGTTAACCGCCAGAATCACGTGATGACGCCGTAATGACGGCGTCAGCGTCCGCAGCGCGCAGGAAAGCGTCACGATGGAGGAGTTTTCATCCCCGTGCGTGCCGGCAAGAATCAAGCCGCTTTCGCGGTCTGCGTCGGGGGCGGGGAACCAGATCAGCGATGCGCCTAAAAAGGAGCGGCCATATTGCTCAGCGCCCGGCGGAAAGGCGCCGCGTTCCGCTCTCGGTCGGGTGGTTGCCATACGAAATCCTGATAAAGAAGTCACTACTGGCAGTGTTGTGCAAAACCCGCTGTTAATCAAATAGTTTCCGTAATGGCTAAGAATTGCCTTAAATCACTATTCAGGCGTAAGTTATTTGCATTTCTCTTTGTCGAAACAAATAATTACGCATCTGCTTAATACCTGAATTCATTAAAGGGGATCTTATGAAGCATCCTGTTTCGCGTCTTTTTGCCGCACTGTGCCTGTGCGGGCTCTCTTCACTTTCTTTCGCAGCTGACGTGCCGCAGGGCACTGCGCTGGCGCAAAAACAGGAGCTGGTCAGGCATATTAAAGACGAGCCGGCTTCGCTGGACCCGGCGAAAGCCGTGGGGTTGCCAGAGATTCAGGTGATTCGCGATCTCTTTGAAGGCCTGGTTAATCAGAATGAGAAAGGGGAGCTGACGCCGGGCGTGGCGACACGCTGGCAGAGCAACGATAACCGCGTCTGGATGTTTACCTTACGCGATGACGCGAAATGGTCCGACGGCTCCCCTGTCACCGCCCAGGATTTTGTCTACAGCTGGCAGCGTCTGGTTGACCCGAAAACCACCTCTCCGTTTGCCTGGTTTGCCGCGCTGGCGGGAATTAATAACGCGCAGGCCATTATTGACGGCAAAGCCGCGCCCGATACGCTGGGGGTGACGGCGGTGGACGCCAGAACGTTACGCGTTCAGCTGGACAAACCGCTGCCGTGGTTCAGCAACCTGACGGCGAACTTTGCTTTTTATCCAGTACAAAAAGCTAACGTCGAAAGCGGTAAAGAGTGGACGCGGCCGGGCGCGCTGGTGGGGAACGGGGCTTACGTTCTGAAGGACCGCGTGGTGAACGAAAAACTGGTTGTGGTGCCCAATACGCACTACTGGGACAATGCCAAAACGGTACTGCAGAAGGTGACCTTCGTGCCGATTAATCAGGAATCGTCGGCGACCAAACGCTACCTGGCAGGGGATATTGATATTACCGAATCGTTCCCAAAAAACATGTATCAGAAGCTCATGAAGGACATTCCGGGACAGGTTTATACGCCGCCTCAGTTGGGAACGTATTACTATGCCTTTAACACCCAAAAAGGCCCGACGGCGGATGCACGGGTTCGTCTGGCGCTGAGTATGAGCATCGACCGTCGTATCATGGCAGAGAAGGTGTTAGGGACGGGGGAGAAGCCCGCCTGGCACTTCACCCCAGACGTGACGGCAGGGTTTACTCCGGACGCCTCGCCGTTTGAGCAGATGTCGCAGCAGGAGCTGAACGCCCAGGCCAAAACCTTGCTGCAGGCTGCAGGATACGGTCCTCAGCGTCCGCTAAAGCTGAACCTGCTGTATAACACTTCGGAAAACCACCAGAAAATCGCGATTGCGGTGGCCTCCATGTGGAAGAAAAATCTCGGTGTGGATGTCAAACTGCAAAACCAGGAGTGGAAAACCTACATTGATAGCCGTAACACGGGCAACTTTGATGTGATCCGCGCCTCATGGGTGGGCGATTACAACGAACCATCAACGTTCCTGTCATTGTTGACCTCCACTCACAGCGGCAATATCTCCCGCTTTAATGACCCTGCCTACGATAAGATCGTCCAGCAGGCGACGCTGGAAACCACCGCGAAGGCGCGCAATGCGGACTACAACATGGCGGAGAAAATCCTTATGGAGAAGGCGCCCATCGCGCCAATTTATCAGTACACTAACGGTCGCCTGATTAAGCCCTGGGTGAAGGGCTACCCCATCAATAACCCGGAAGACGTGGCATATAGCCGGACGATATATATTGAAAAGCACTAATCGGTACTGGCTTGCTGTTAACGCAAGGTAACCACGGCTAAATCCAGAGCTGGCGCGGCTGACAGCGCCAGTTTTCATTAGCGTCCTGAAAAGAGATTTCCTCAAATGACGGTTTTTAGCCATGACGCTATATCCTGGGTCGGCAGGTTATTCTGTACATTCCAGGTATCTTTCATCGGCCACCATACACCGTCTCCCCTGGCGAAGGCCGTGCGATAGCCTGTCATCGTATCATCCGGTTTCAAACGCAGCTCACCCAGTAACGCAGAGAGGGGTAATACGTCTTTAGTGAACGTTTGGCCGGTCACACGTTCAACGGTTTCTGCCAGTTTTCCGTATGAGGTTGTTTCACCTGCGACAAATATCACTTCATTTACGATCCGCGGCTGATGCAAATAAATTTCGGTGGTGAGTCGGCCAATATCCGCAGGTGATGTCACGGTGACCTGTGTGTCCCATCCTCCGAGCGCATTAATGGTTTTTTCGGATAAATTCACCACATCAAATGCCGGTTCGAAGAGAAAACTGGTAAACATGCCGGTTGAAACAATCACCCATTCCGTCGCGTTCTGTTCCCGCAGTAGCGTCCTGACATCATACTGCTCGTCCCAGACGGGCTGACCGCTCCCTTTGCCTACCACATCGTAATTCACGCCAAACTGCCAGGGAAAATAGCGTTTAACGCCAGCCTCCAGTACCGCGCGAGTAATCTTTATCTGAGTTCCCGCGCCAGCGACAAACCCCATGCAGTTGATAACAGTATCAAAATCCGCGAAGTGGTTTTTTAACGCGTCAATCGTGCTGGCAGCGACATCGACAGAGATAAATTTGGCCCCTGCATCAGCCAGTTTTTGATGCGTTTCGGACTGAAGCTTACCCCGGCTGTCCCTGGAGCCGGGCGATACGATAACGGAGACAGCGCCGTCGCGCTGCGTGACTGCCGGAACCAGATACTCCAGCACGGCAGCGCCCAATTGTCCTGCACCAAGCACTAATACTTTTTCGCCTGTCGTGATATCACGTTCTTTCATACTGAGCCTCTCTTTGTTTAATCGCTTGATTACTTCAACTTGAGCAAGGTTATGTCAGATGGCTGCATTCGATAAGACGACAAGCATAAGTTAGACTGTTCGTAAAAATGGGATAATCGATCTTTTCGGGCGCGGTGGGAATATGGATAAACTGGAATCAATGCGGGTATACGTTTGTGTGGTCGAAACCCATAGCTTCGCCAGGGCGGCAGAAGTGCTGGGGCTACCGCGCTCAACCGTATCGCGGGTCGTTAAGGAGCTGGAGACATACCTGGGCATTCAGCTTTTACAGCGCACCACCCGGAAACTCAGCGTGACCGCAGAAGGCCGACGTTACTATGACGAGAGCAAACGGCTGCTGGCGGATATTGCGACAATGGAGTCTTCCTTTCCCGGCAGATCCGCGCAGCCAAGAGGCCGTTTTAAAGTCGGGATGCCGCAGTCTCTCGCCCGACATTGCATTCTTCCCAGTCTCCCTGAATTTCTCCGCCAGTATCCCGAGCTGGAGCTGATACTCTGTTCCAGCGATAACGTGGAGGACATTATTCAGGAAGGGTATGACTGCGTGATCCGCACCGGGAGGATCGAAGATTCAACGACGCTGGTCGCGCGCCCTCTGGCGAACTTCAGATGGGTTGTTCTGGCTTCTCCGGGCTATATAGCCGCCTGTGGTAAGCCGGAAAATCTCGACCAACTGGAAAAGCATTACGCAGTCGGCTACCTGAACCACCGCACCGGGCGTACCATTGACTGGTTTTTTACGCGTGATGACGGCGATTGTGCAATCCGCATGAAGGAGACACTGCTCGTCGATGACACCGACGCCTATATCCAGGCTGGAATTCAAGGGCTCGGATTAATTCGCGTGGCCAGCTATCTGGCTGAACCGTATCTGAAGAGCGGGGCGTTGGTTCGCTGTATGGAGGACGTCTCTTTCGATTTACCGCTTTCGCTTGTCTATCCACAAAACCGCTATCTCCCGCCTTCGGTACGCGCCTTTTATGACTGGAGCAGAGCGGTGCTACACCAACATGGTGACTGACGGGCGAAAACCCTGATTTTGCTTAATAGCCGGAAATAAAAAAAGCCCGTCAGAGAACGGGCGAAATAAGCAAATGATTTAGTGATTCGTTATCAACATTGTTGGAGGATAACGCCGCGTATCTTACGTGGCTGAGGGCAATGCAGATACCTGACAAATTCGGTAGGTGAAACAATAAATTAAACATGCACTACAGTGCGTCAAAAGTGGGGTAGAGACTGTTTTCCAGATATTCAACGAAAAACCAAATCTCACCGCTGAAAATAAACCATAAGCCAAATATAATAAGCAATAAAATAATTAAGGTGAGTATTATTTCTGTCTTTCCCATTGTTGCCACAACCCACCCGTCGTTAATTTACTTAAGCTGGGCATTGTAGCGGGGCTTTACACGATACTCCAGTTTCATGCCGCAAGGACTTTATTACGCCCGTCGTTTTTGGCGCGATAGAGCGCATCGTCGACACGTTTAAACAGCGCGTCAATACTCTCTTCCGGGTCATGCCGAGCCACGCCAATACTGACGGTAAAGCGTGGTAGGCCTGGGAGGGTAATATGGGTGACTGCCGCACGTACGGATTCGGCAATCTTCAGCGCCGTTTCGAGAGACGTACGCGGCAACAGGATGATAAACTCTTCACCGCCCCAGCGGAACACCAGGTCATCTTGTCTGCTGCAGGCTTCCAGCGTTCGGGAGAGGGCGATGAGCACCTCATCACCCTTCAGGTGACCAAAGAGGTCATTGATGTTTTTAAAATGATCGGTATCCACCAGCAGCAGGCTAAATTGCTGCTGGGCGGAGAGGTGGCTCAGGTTGGTTTGGTCGATAACGTTATAAAACTGACGTCGGTTGAGTAACCCCGTCATCGAGTCACGTAATGCAGCATTTTCCAGCTCCTGCTCAAGCCTCTTTTGCTCAGTAATATCATGGATTATGCACAGCATCAGTTTGTCGCCGTAGATCTCAATGGGCCCCGCGTAGGTCTGGACGTGGCGGGTGGTGCCATCGGCAAGGCGGTGAATAAAATTGAGCGGCTTATGTCCGCCGGGCAGCGCGGCAATCTCCGTCATGATGGGCATGACGCCTCTGCCAAGCGTGTTAATTTCCCAGGTGTGCTTCTGGCACATCTCATCATGTGAATAACCGTAAAAGCTGAGCGCGGCCAGGTTTGCATCGACAATTTGCCCGTCACGGGCAGGATCAATTAGCAACATTGGTGCGCTGTTGGTCAGGAAAAAGCGGGCGTAAAACCCCTGTTTTTTGCGTTGATAGGTTGCGGAACGGCTGGCTTTCAGGCCTGAGGGGGCGTGCGAAGAGATCCCTTCGAAAACGATAACATCACCATCCGGCGTGACGTGGGTGAGGGAGAGGCGACAGCTTATCGGTACGTCCTGCCCGCCCCGGCTAACTGTCCAGATCTCGACAATATCGTGATCGTTTTTCAGTTCGGGAACATACATCGACAGTACGGTTTGCGCACTTGCAGAACAGGACCCTTTACGCAGGTCATTCAGCGTTTTATTACCCGTTAGCTGTATTGCGGCCACATTTGCAAAAATAATCTGTTCCGAAACAGGAGAAATGAGCCACACGGGCGTTTTAATTGCATTAAGCGCATCAAAACTATTTTGCGACATAGTATTTTCCTGTTCATCGGCACGATACGCCTGGCAATCATGGCAGAACTGACCCGCATGGACTCCCTTGAAACATACTCTACTCAATCCCGTCAGGCATGATTTTTTTGTGAAATAAATTCGGGGTCCGTTTGAATTTTACTTATGGGTATAATTTGTTTGTCTGAGTTTTTTTGTAGCAGCAGCCACGGAACCTGTTCAGCGGGCAAGGGGCGGGAGAAAAGGTAGCCCTGGAGATAGTCACAGCCGAGGCTGGTCAGTATTGCCTGCTGTTCGTCCGTTTCAATCCCCTCGGCAACGACAGTCATCTCCATGGTGCGGGCAATATTAATAATGGTTTCCACCAGCTTGCGGCTTTTTTCATTTCCCAGCATAGAGGACACAAAGCTCTTGTCGATTTTAAGCTCTTTTGCCGGAAGAACGCTCAGCATCAGCAGGTTGGAATAGCCCGTGCCAAAATCATCAATAGAGACGGTGATCCCCGCATGGTTAAAGGCGTTGAGCAGCTCGATGCTGCGATCGAGATTTTTTAGCGCGGTACTCTCCGTGACCTCCAGGATCAGCCTTGAGGGCGACAGATTATATTTATCCAGCATGGACGACACGATGTGAAAGATATCCGGCTGTTCGAACTGAACAGGGGATAAATTGAGCGATAACGTCCACTGGCTGAAACCTTGTTCAGTCCAGAAATGAAGCTGCCGACACGCGGCTTCAATAGCCCAGTTGCCAACCGGAATAATCAAACCCGTTTGTTCCAGAGTGGGTAAAAACAGACCTGGCAGCAAAACGCCTTGCTCTGGATGCCGCCAGCGCAGAAGAGCCTCAAAACCGTGGATTGTCTTCTCTTTAGCATGCCAGGTTGGCTGATACCACAGTTCAAACCGATCGCTTTCCAGCGCCTGATAAAGTTCCTGCAGAAAACCCGGCTGCGCCGGAACCGCCGTTGACATCTCAGGGCGGTAAAACGCCCAGCCGTTACGACCATCTTGCTTAACGTGGTGTAAGGCGGCATCCGCCTTAAACTTCAGTTCATGCAGCGTTTCTCCATCCTGAGGATAAAGGCTTACACCCGCGCTGAGGGTGGTACTCAGCGTATGTCCGCAAAGCGAAAGCGGGCGGCGCATATCCGCAAGCAGCGTCGTGAGCAGGGTAGTGAGCTTTTCTTCGTCGTATTCGGGAACCAGCAGGATAAAGGCATCCCCACCCAGCCTGGCCAGCGTCATCTCACGGGTAAGTAGGGAGGTGATGCGCTGGGCAATGGTAATTAATAACTCATCACCGACGCTGTGACCCCAGGTATCATTCACGCGTCTGAAGCGATCGACATTCAGAAAAATCACGGCAAATTGTTTGTTACTTAACAAGGCGCTGTGCAGACAATCCTGCATTCGGATATCCATCTGCTGGCGGTTTGCGAGGCCGGTGAGAGCGTCAAAGCGAACCTGTAGCTCAAGCTGACGGTTGAGTTGGCGCAGATTGTCCGTCAGCCGGCTGGTCCGCCAGTGCGAATCGATAAGCGAAATAATTAACATCATGCCGAGCAGGGCGAGCGTGGTGACGGAAACCCAGATGGATAACCCCAGCTCGCTGACCCCGCCGGGGAGCGTATGCGCCATCTCATGGAAATGCGCGGCGCTCATGCCCGTATAGTGCATCGCGCAAATGGCGGCGCCCATGACTAACGCGGCGAGAATGCGAGTCACAAAGACCCCTTTGTGCTTATCTCTAAGGCGAAAAGCCAGCCACAGCGCCACGCCGGAGGCGACCACGGCAATCATCACGGACACACCCACAATGCGCCGATCCCAGAGGATGCTTCCTTCCAGCATCAACGCGGCCATGCCGATATAGTGCATAGCGACCACGCCAGCGCTGAGGATAACCGTGGCGAAGAACAGCCGAAAGGGAGAGAGGTGTTTGCCCGTAACGGCAATATTTATTGCTATCGTGGAGGCAACGATCGCCACGCCGAGAGACGCAAGGGTTAGCCATAGGTCATAGCTCATCATCATCGGCATTTGCATCGACAGCATACCGATGAAGTGCATTGACCAGATCCCGATGCCCAGCGTGATCCCGCCGGCAATGCGCCAGAACAGAGACGCTTTACGGCTGGAAAGGGGAATTTTCCCGGCGCTGTCCAGGGCCACAAAGGAGGCGATAAACGCCACCAGATAAGAGACAGCGATCAACACAGGGTCCCACGATATATTGAGCATTATGCAATCCCACGCCTGAGAGGGTTACCGATTTTGCCTGCCGGCACGTCTTTATCTGGCAACGAACATGCGCATTCAAACCATATTAGTTATTTATCGTGGAAAAGAGCCACTTATATAAAAGGTCAAACTTACCCGAAATATAAAATATATTCTTTATGTTAATGCATTAAGTACTGCTAAACATAGTCGATAGATTGTAGCAAAGCGTCTTAAATATGTGTGCATGTACCGCAGATAATGGTATCGCTTCAGGGGGCTTTGGACCAGCAATACAGTATATGGGGTATGACATTTCTACTAAAACACCTTTTTCATCTGACTTAAGTTAAATGTAGGGTGGGTAACGGCGAAACGAGAAACCAGCGTATTATGTGAGGACAAACGCAAAAGTGAATGCTATAAATCTAAATGCCGACCAAAATATAAGTTGTGGGTAAAATCATGCTAAGAAATATTAGTGTCAGGACCTTCATTGCCTGGTTCTTGCTGTGCCTGTTTTTAGTGAATGCAGGTATCGTTGTTCTATTTTCCAGCAATCTTCCTCTTTTCGTTTCGATTAATCTGGTCAATTTCGTTGCGTTATTTTTGCTCTGGAGTTATATGACGAAGTTTCTTGTGACGCCGATCAATACTGTGAAAAAAAGTATTGAAGAAGTGACCGCAGGCAATTTAGGCGTCTCTATCCCCGAGTTTGGCAATAACTGCGCGGGGCGATTAATTCCCGGGATTAATACTCTTTCCAGCAACATCGCTACGCTGGTGCGTGAGATCAGGGCATCATCACAAAACGCCATGGCCTTGTCGGATCAGCTCTCTTCCCGCAGTGCTCAGCTCTCGGTGAAAACAGAGCAGCAGTCTTCATCTTTGGTGCAAACTGCGGCAAGCATGGAGCAGATGGCGGCAAGTACCCGAAACAATGCCGATAATACCCGGCTGGCGAGCGAGCAGGCGAATGCCGCGACGCTGCAGGCGCGCAAGGGCGGAGATCTAATGGAACAGGTTGCCAGCAATATGCAATCCATTACCGAGTGCGCGCAGCAGATGACGGAAATTATCTCCCTGATCGACGGGATTGCATTCCAGACGAATATTCTGGCGCTTAACGCGGCCGTCGAGGCCGCGCGGGCGGGCGATCACGGGAAAGGGTTCTCCGTGGTCGCAGAGGAAGTCCGAAACCTGGCTCACCGCAGCGCCGAGGCGGCGAAAAACATCAAAACGCTGATTGACGTTACCAGCAGTAATGTCACCCAGGGTGCCAGCGTAGTGTCGGAAGCGGAGAAGAATATGCGTGACATCGTGACCGGCTCCGGCAACGTCAGCCGGTTAATGGACGAAATTTCTACCTCAACCGCAGAGCAGGAGAAGGGCATTTCCCAGATCACGCTGGCGCTGTCCGAACTGGAGCGGGTCACGCAAAGCAACGTGGCGATGGCGGAGGAGCTCAACGGTTCCTCGGATGTGCTGCGTAATCAGGTGATCGAACTGCAGACACGGACCCGAAATTTCAGGCTGGACCAGGGGCACCCCCCGTCACCAGTAGCCAGCCCTGTCTCGTTTCATCCGCGCCCCGAGCACTCTCATTGACAGCTTCCCGAAGCCTGGCATGCCAGGCTTTTTTTTTCGTGTACAATTCCTGAGCGATTTCAGCGCGATGCGAAACATAGTTGTTGCTTAACCCCTGATGGAAGCTAGACTGACATCGAAAGAGCCAAACAGGGGAGGCGCTGTGGAGAGCATTAAAGGATCCGAACTTAACGTTCCTGACGCAGTTTTTGCGTGGGTGCTGGACGGTCGCGGCGGTGCCCGACCGCTGGAAGATAATGATGTCATTGATAAAGAGCATCCCTGCTGGCTACATCTGAACTATACCCACCCGGACAGCGCTGACTGGCTGGCCTCGACTCCGCTGTTGCCTAACAACGTACGTGATGCGCTGGCGGGGGAAAGCCTGCGGCCTCGCGTAAGCAGGATGGGTGACGGGACGCTTATCACCCTGCGCTGTATAAACGGCAGCACGGATGAACGTCCCGATCAGCTGGTTGCGATGCGCGTCTATATGGACGATGGGCTGATTGTTTCCACACGTCAGCGTAAGGTTCTGGCGCTGGATGACATTGTGAACGACCTCAAAGAGGGGACCGGACCGGTTGACTGCGGCAGCTGGCTGGTGGACGTCTGTGACGCCCTGACCGATCATGCGAGCGAATTTATTGAAGAGCTGCACGATAAAATCATCGACCTGGAAGATAATCTGCTCGATCAGCAGATCCCGCCGCGCGGCTTTCTGGCGCTATTGCGCAAGCAGCTGATCGTGATGCGTCGGTATATGACGCCACAACGGGATGTGTATGCCCGTCTGGCCAGTGAAAGACTCAACTGGATGAATGACGATCAGCGCCGCCGGATGCAGGACATTGCTGACAGGCTGGGCCGCGGGCTGGATGAGATCGATTCCTGTATCGCCCGAACGGCGGTCATGGCGGATGAAATCGCACAGGTGATGCAGGAGTCGCTGGCGAGAAGAACCTACACGATGTCCCTGATGGCGATGGTCTTTTTACCCAGCACATTTTTGACAGGGCTTTTTGGCGTCAATCTGGGCGGTATACCCGGCGGCGAATATCGGTACGGCTTCACCGCGTTTTGCGTCATGTTAGTTGTTTTGATTGGTGGTGTTGCATGGTGGTTGCATCGTAGTAAATGGCTGTAAATTTACGATTTTTTCACCTTTTTCGAGGATTAAAACGCTCTTTTAATTGAGCGAAGTCAATAAACATCACCCCCGTAAGGTGCAATATTACTCCCGCAGGTGAATGCAACGTCAAGCGATGGGCGTTGCGCTCCATATTGTCTTACTTCCTTTTTTGAATTACTGCATAGCACAATTGATTCGTACGACGCCGACTTTATAGTCGGCTTTTTTTTGCCTCCTGTTTCTCAGCGTCTACCCTAAAAGGGACGACAGCAAATTCTGGAGGGAAAGATGAGCATTTTACTCGCTCTGCTACTGCAACACGCGCGTCAGTCCGATCCTGTCCCCACCGATCCCGTGCCGATGCCCGATCCCATTCCGCGTCCGCAGCCGATGCCAGACCCGCCGCCGGACGAAGAACCGATTAAATTGTCGCATCGAACCCCGAGATCTGCGAGGATACGCGCCATCTGACCGTAAAGATGACCACGAGAGATTATTGTGACCGCTTTTTCTACCCTGAATGTTCTGCCTGCCGCCCAACTCGACAACCTCAACGAGTTGGGATACCTCACGATGACGCCTGTTCAGGCGGCCGCGCTGCCCGCTATCCTTGAAGGCCGGGACGTGCGCGTGCAGGCGAAAACGGGCAGTGGGAAAACGGCCGCTTTCGGTCTTGGTCTTCTGCAGCATATTGACGCGTCGCTGTTTCAGACCCAGTCACTGGTCCTGTGCCCGACCCGCGAGCTGGCAGACCAGGTCGCGGGTGAACTGCGTCGCCTGGCGCGCTTCCTGCCCAATACCAAGATCTTAACCCTCTGCGGTGGGCAGTCGTTTGGCGCACAGCGCGATTCGCTCCAGCACGCGCCGCACATTATCGTCGCGACGCCCGGCCGCCTGCTCGATCACCTGCAAAAAGGCACCGTTTCGCTCGATGCCTTAAGCACGCTGGTGATGGACGAGGCGGACAGGATGCTGGATATGGGCTTCAGCGATGCCATTGATGAAGTGATCCGCTTCGCGCCGGCCGGGAGGCAGACGCTGCTGTTCTCTGCGACCTGGCCTGAAGCCATCGCCGCGATTAGCGGTCGCGTGCAGAATAATCCGCTAACCATTGAGATCGACAGCGTAGATGCGCTGCCGGCCATCGAACAGCAGTTCTTTGAAACCTCGCAGCAGGGAAAAATCCCGCTCCTGCAGAAACTGCTGAGCCAGCACCAGCCTGCGTCATGCGTGGTGTTCTGTAATACCAAAAAAGACTGCCAGGCGGTTTGTGATGCCCTGAATGCGGCGGGGCAGAGCGCGCTGTCGCTGCACGGCGACCTGGAACAGCGCGATCGCGATCGCACGCTGGTGCGCTTTGCTAACGGCAGCGCGCGCGTGCTGGTGGCGACCGACGTGGCCGCACGCGGCCTGGATATCAAATCCCTTGAACTGGTGGTGAACTATGAGCTGGCATGGGATCCTGAAGTGCACGTCCACCGTATTGGTCGCACTGCTCGCGCCGGAAACAGCGGTCTGGCCATCAGCTTCTGCGCGCCGGAAGAGGCGCAGCGCGCCAATATTCTCTCAGAAATGTTGCATATCAAACTGAACTGGGTGAACGCGCCGGGCAACGTCAGGCTCGTGCCGCTGGAGGCCGAAATGGCGACGCTGTGCATTGATGGCGGCAAAAAGGCCAAGATGCGGCCGGGGGATGTGCTGGGCGCACTGACCGGAGATGTGGGGCTGGAAGGGGCGGATATCGGGAAAATTGCCGTTCATCCGGCACACGTGTACGTAGCGGTTCGCCAGGCGGTTGCGCATAAGGCGTGGAAGCAGCTGCAAAACGGCAAGATTAAAGGCAAAACCTGCCGCGTACATCTGCTGAAATAAGGCATAAAGCGTCTCAGAAGGTCTTTCTGAGACGCCCATCGCTTATTTCACTTCAAGCACGTTCAGACGCAACTCTTCGAACTGATTGTCCTCGTCTTCCGGCTGCCAGCCCGCAGGCTGCATTGGGATCTCTTCCCGGTCAAACGCCAGATCGCCACCATTCACCACCTCCGAGCCGTGGTTGATACCTTTGAAGTCGAACAGCTCTACGTCCGCGAGGTGGGAAGGAACCACGTTCTGCATCGCGCTGAACATGGTCTCAATACGGCCCGGATAACGTTTGTCCCAGTCGCGCAGCATGTCGCCAATCACCTGACGCTGCAGGTTCGGCTGTGAGCCGCACAGATTGCATGGAATGATCGGGAACCCTTTCGCCTGAGAAAAACGCTCAATGTCTTTTTCCCGGCAGTAGGCAAGAGGGCGGATCACAATATGCTTGCCGTCATCGCTCATCAGCTTAGGCGGCATGCCTTTCATCTTGCCGCCGTAGAACATGTTCAGGAACAGCGTTTGCAGGATATCGTCGCGGTGATGGCCCAGCGCAATTTTGGTCGCGCCCAGTTCCGTTGCGGTGCGATAGAGAATGCCGCGGCGCAGACGGGAGCAAAGCGAGCAGGTGGTTTTCCCTTCCGGAATCTTCTCTTTCACGATGCCGTAGGTGTTTTCTTCGACGATTTTGTACTCAACGCCCAGCTGCTCCAGATATTCCGGCAGAATGTGCTCCGGGAAGCCCGGCTGTTTCTGGTCAAGGTTGACCGCCACCAGAGAAAAATTCACCGGCGCGCTTTGCTGAAGATTACGCAGGATCTCCAGCATGGTGTAGCTGTCTTTACCCCCTGACAGGCAAACCATGATGCGGTCGCCTTCCTCAATCATGTTGAAGTCCGCAATGGCCTCGCCCACGTTACGGCGCAGGCGCTTTTGCAGTTTATTCAGGTTGTATTGCTCTTTCTTTGTATTAGATTGATTTTCTTGCATTTATTACTACCTTCGGAGCCAGTAGGGGCATAATAGGGGCAAAAATTTTTCAGCGTGCCAGCTTATCGTTAAGCATCAGCACCTGTTCGCCATTCATTTCTTCAATCCACGCACCGTAGACTTCATAAACCATTTGCGCGTTTTCATGCCCCATCTGGCTGGCTATGAAAGACGGGTTAGCGCCGGCAGATAAAAGCCAGCAAGCAAAAGTATGCCGCGTATGGTACGGATTCCGGCGGCGAATACCAGCACGTTTTACAGCTGCGTTGAATCTCGCACCTATGCTCGATAAAGAGTAGTAGGCTTTCTGTTCTCCCTTGCGCATCCTGGGTATGAAAACGAATCGCAGACTTTGATGTTCTACTGCGCCATACTCGCGATGATGAAAGACAATTTCGGTTTTAGGCTGCAGCGCCGTCAGCTTGCGCTGTGCTTTCAAGGCTTCAAGTGCCGGCTCTAAAAGGGTGATAACCCGGTTACCTGCTTCGGTTTTTGGTGGGCCGAACATGCCCAAGGCATTAAGGTTGCGCTGTATATGAGCCGTACCTTTTTCCCAGTCGATATCTTCCCAGGCAAGAGCTGCAAGCTCTCCATGACGGACACCAGTATAAACTGCGAACGTCCACATATTGAGGCTTTGGCCACGCTCGGATTCCGCAAGCAAACTAAACTCCTGCTTCGTTAAAGGATCCGGTTTTACTTTCCCTTTGTGTAGTTTCTTGATCCCTTCAAAGGGTTTGCCACTGATAAAGCCAGATTTGTGTGCAAACCGAAGAAGGGAGCACAGAAGCGATATATAGTTGTTCACGGTACGCACAGTGCGTCCCTGTTTGTTACTTCTGGGATTTGCCAGGTAAAGTGTCTCACCGTTCAACAGCTCCTTCCTGTATTTCAGAATGTCGCTGTGGCGTATAGTTGAAACAGGCGTATCTCCGTTAATGATGTGCATTAACGTACCGAGTTGTGAGCGAGTCTTACGCATCGTGTTCGCGCTAATTTCGGTTTCTTTAATGCTCGTCCATAGTTCACACAGTTCTGAAAAGGTTTGAACTGAAACAGTGGTTACGGTTTTTTTTGCTCTGGATGATGAAGGAAAGCGCTGGTTGTAATCAAACTCTCCAAGGTTGATCTCACTAACGATCACAGCCCGAAGATTCCCGGCTTTTTTGATGTTCGCCGGGGTGTTAATCCAACCTTTGAGAATTTCGCGGCAACGCTTTCCCCGGTACATAAACCAGATACAAATCTTATTGTTTCTGATTTCGACACCTGTAGGCAAAGCTGCCATCTTACGCATCCCTTATTAACTGATTAATTCTCGGATAGTTGTACCAGGTTGTGCCACGCAAGGTTTTTTCTCCGGAAGGAGAAACCCGTTTAAAATGGACACCTTCCACCCAACAGCCCTGGCGATACTTCTCAATCTGTCGTTCGGTCAGGCCTGTTTTTTCTGTGAGTCTTGCGCCAACAACCCATTCTTCGTTAAAAATTACCTGCGACATGGTTCACCTCAGGTAACCGGCATGAGTATAGATATGCCGGTCTGTAGTCGTTGATATTTCAGTTTCAGTTTGCTTGGCCGGGCAGGGAACGCAGTCGGCGGATGCCGGTCATTGCTGTGGCCACGTAGCTTGCCTTGCAGTTGACAACTTCAACCCAGACCTTCACGCCTTCCACTCTCACCGTATAGGTCTCTTTCATCTTGCTGCGCCCATAGTCACCATATCTTTGCTGGTGGGAGGCGAGCGCGATTTCACATGCCTGGCGAGCCAAAGGGGATTGATAACTGCCTCGATTAATTAGTTTCATACTGCACGCTCCGCTTGTTGCGCCTGTGGATTAATCCATAAGCATTCAGTACGAACTTTTGTGCCACGCCCAGCGCTGATGCGTGCTCCTCTTGTAAGCTTTGCCCAACCGTTTAACATGTCGTTATACAGATCAGTGTCGTAGCCACTGATCATCACCATTCCGAGCATCGCTCTTGCCGCTGAGAGCAAATGCACATGCTCCTCTGTAGTCATTTCATGTCTGTAATAACGGTTACCCTGTACACGGGTTTCAAGTACATAAGGTGGATCGATGTAATGCAGTGTGGTTTCAGCATCATGAGCGTGCATTACTGCCAGAGCATCTTTATTCTCGATAATGACCCCTTGGAGGCGCTGACCTACTGCTGCCAAATTTTCCGGATAACGGACCCAAAGGTGTGCAGCTGTCGCATATTTCCTTTTGCTGTCACTACGGAAGCCGGAATTACCACCGATTCCGGCTGCTGAACCGAAGCCCATGCTGGCGCGTACAATCATGCGCCTGGCCCGTTCAATCGGCTCGTCTGTTGCATCTCGGGCTGCGCAAAATTCGTCCCGAGAATAAGGTGTTAGCATGCACGCTTCCTGCAGACGTTGGTTCATCTCGACGTCGCGCAGCACGCGAAACAGGTTAACTACCTCGCCATCCAGATCGTTATAGACTTCTGCATAGCTTCGAGGTTTTTGCAGCAGCACGCCGGCTGCGCCGCCGAAAGGTTCTACGTAGCAAACGTGCTGAGGCATCTGTGGGATAATCCATGAAGCCAGACGGAACTTACCGCCGTGGTAGCGAATTGCTGGATGTTTTACACAGTTCTGATTTTGCATTCCTTTTCCGGGAGGGCTGACCCTCCCGCCTCCATTAGCCTACGTATTCCGGTTTCATATCCGCCAGGGTGATGCTGAACTGATCGTGTAGGTCCTCTCCCAGATGGCGTTTCACAGATGCCAGCACGCGTTCAGCTTCGCCAAAGCGTTCTGCTGCACCGGGTTCATCTGGAGATGGCAGGGAGTTGATTGCCGCTTCCACCTTGTTGCGTGCGTCCACCAGGTAATAACGCTTCACAGCTTTGTTCTTCAGTTCAGTGAACAGGGCAGAACCCAGCGTTGCTTTCACGGTTTCAATATCTGCGCGCAGAGCTTTAGCGCTATCCACATCCTGAGCCGCCTCGATGCGGTCACGGAAATCATCAGCAAGTGCATCAATATTTTGAGCTGATTCCTGAGCCGTTTGAGTCGTAGTGACGTTGTCACCTGAAATGTCTGCAAGGCTAACGTGCTGCGCCGGTGCAGGGTTTATCTCTCGTTCTTCTCGGCGATCATCCAGTTCATCAGGGGTGTAAACGCCCAGAATCACATCCGGGCAGAACAGTCTGGCCCAACGTTTGACAGCCAGATATGCCAGCTGCTGGCGTGGGTCGTCAGCCCACAGGGTAGAGTTTCGGGTTCGGGCCTGAGCCAGCAGCAAATCGAGTTCCCTTGGCTGATCTTCACCTTTCAGGGTTGCGCGGATAATAATGCCGATCCCGGCTTCGTCAGCCAGGGTCCAGCCCGGGACGCGGTACTCGCCTTTGTCGCCTTTACGGATATGGAATTTTCCAACTACCTTTTCCCATGGCCCGTACCATTCATATTCAAAGCGGCTGGCCAGCACGCCGCTGCGCGAAATGACTGCATTAACCAGCTGCGCTTCATACCCGAGCACACCGTTAATCAGGTGCGTCTTTTGGGCCACGGCGAAGGGATTCATCTGCCACTGTGCCGCTTGCATCGCTACAGCCATGCAGTCGGCCTGGTTGCCCTGCAGATGTTTAGGAACAGTGGCAGTGCCCTGGGCCATAATCTGCGCGAACGTGCTGATGGCGTTCAGATACTGGGAATCGAACAAAGCCACGTTGGAGTTAATAACGGTGTTCTGGTCAGCAACGGTAACGTTAGTGTTATGCATAAATCCCCCTTAAGCCTGAGCGCGCAGCGCTTCGAGGCGGCGCAGGTCGAAGTCGTTCAGTTCATCGGTGTAATCGGTAGTGATCGGCGCTGGCCATTCGCCCGTGTCGAATCCGGTTGCGATGGCGCGCATCGTTTTGCGGTACTCGAGCATGCCCAGTTCAAGCAGTTCGGTGGACGCCTCGATGATGGCGATCCAGTGGTAGTTCTCGTCTTTGTTGACGAAAATCCAGAAGAACTGATCCAGCGCCGCGGTCTCGCAATACATAGCCGCACTGAGGTGGTAGTCCCGATCAATGATTTCCCGGTGCAGCCTGGCGCGCAGGCTTTCCTGCTTCACATTCCACATGCTGATGGTTTTCAGGTCAGCACCGATGCGCACGCCGTCCAGTTCAATCTCGAGATCGGGGCGTACACGTACTTCTAATCCGGTTTCGTCGTCAAAACCGAAGTAGCTCACTTCAACGGCGCGGCTTGGATGTGTCAGCAGCATGCCGGCGGTCGGGTGCCCCAGGAGTGCAGACTGAATTGCCCGCGCTGTGGCCAACTGCTGGCGGGTAACCAGAATCTTTTCGCCAGGGTTGTTGCGCCAGGCATCCAGCAGTTCGTCGGCGAAGATGGCATCGGGCTTAACTGATTTAACTGCCTGGATCATGTCTGCTTTGGTACCGGACACTTTCAGCGGTGTCGGTTTCTGCGCTTCCTGCGCCACCAGGTCTGGATTGATGATTGCTAATTGCTCAAGTAACGCATCACGGCTGCCGCTGGTTTTAACCGGCGTCTGCAGAGTCGCGTTGAACTCTTTAATGCATGCCTTCATTGCCGTTGCTGTTTGCTTCTGGCCTTCTTCAATACGCTGGTACTCAGCTGGGAGAGCCATATAGCTTTGACCCGTTTCTTCCACGCTCGCGCCAAGCGGCACTGGAGCGGGAAGGGCTGCGTTATGTTCATCAAGCAACGCTTTAATCTCGTCAGCGCTCAGCAGTGCCGGCAGGCTGGCGTTGTACCCGTCGATGAACTCACGCAGAGTCGCGGTGGTGGTGAAAGCACCCTCCGGGATCTCAGGTTCTACGCTGAACTCTTCTTCGAGGTTTTCAGGCTGCAGTGCAAGGGCATGCACCAGGTTCCCCATGTCCAGCACTTTGGATGCTGTGCGCGGTATTGTTTTAGCCACATGGCGCGCGTTGAAGTACATCAGGCTGACGCGGGCATCTTTTACCTGGGTTGAGCTAATACCGTTTGCTGCGTGATAAACATCATTCGGCAGACCTTCGTAGCGGCCAGGCTCGAAGTAAGCCGGGTATTCGATTGCTGGCTCTGACTGCTGCTCTTCTGGCGCTATGGAATCTGTCTGCGAATTAGCTGCATCAGTGCTTTCGCCCGGTGGTACCGAACCAACATCTTCGTCTTTCTCTGGCTTAGCCGTTTCCATCTGCACATCGCTGGTGGTCTCCGCTGTGTTTTCCGTTTTTTCGACTTCATTTGAGGGGATATCGATGACCGGGGCGGTATTTCCACCCATCAGGCCATCGATGGAGAACACGCCGCTGCCGAGATTTTCAACCTGCGGTTGTTCACCTGGGGCTTCAGTCTCAACTGCAGGAGTAGGCAACGGCAGTAACTCCACAGCAGAGATAAACTCAGCCGTCATGGTTTTATTAATAAACTCAAGATGAGCCGCTGGCGTGTGGTGGATGTTTTCCGGCGCTATGCGGATCAGATTGAAGATTGCCGCACGGTTCACCGCCAGTACGCCGGGCTGATTACGCAGGATGGCGCTCCATGATTTCCATGGTTCTTCTTTCTTCGCCACGATTTCTTTGGCTCGTCGTAACACGCTCGAAGGAATTTCGAAGTGGTGGAAGTCCATAGGCAGTAGGGCGCATGCGATCTCAAGATCGAGGGTGTCCAGAGTATGATGCGCGCCTTCGCCGCGATCCGTTACATGGCCGCCGTCTGCATTGGTACCAGAATCAGTACGCTGAACATTACTGATGCGATTTCCGGTTGCCCATTCGCGAACGAGAATGCCGCGGTCAATGTAATCAGTCGCAGCCCAGATTCTGGTGAAACGGAGAACCAAAGCGAGTTCGTGACGCTTCTCCTGGCTGAACACCTTGCGAATGGCGTCGGTATAGCGCCAAAGGTCTTTGGTATCGTAACCCTTCACCTCTTCGCAGTTTTCTGCCGCCAGCAGCAGGTTCTGGACATAGCTGTTGTCAGTGTCCATCTCCAGCGCGCAGATACCTTCGTATTCTTCGCGGGTTAAGTGGTGGCGCAGTTCGTCGGCGGTGAACTGGGCGAGTAGCTGCTTGCGGAAGGGCATACGAACGACTGGATAACGAGTGGTTTCGTCATCATTCTCGTCAATCTGAATACCGTTTTCAGGTTCTGGAACCTGAACGGCTGTAACATCGGTATCGCTGGTGCTTTCTGATTTGAGAAGAGAAAGCTTTCCGCTTCTCCACTCTTCAATTAACTGATTGCGATCGCTGACATCTGCTCTCGCCCAGTCAGCCATGAATGCAGCGATAACTTCAGCTTCGTGCGTTTCATCTTGCGCGAAGACCTGCTTTATCGCCTGAACGAGTTTCCACTCAGCGTTCAGGCTGAGTTCGGCAATTTCAGGGATGTCGTTCTTCGCCAGCAGCAGGTTCTGGAGATATGTGTTGCCTTCATCCAGTGACATTTCGCTGGCAGCCAGCTGCTGCCCTTTACTGATGTGTGACTGGTATTTGTCGTAGGTCAGGTGAACGGCAAAACGGACCGCTGGAGTGCGGTTTTCAAGCGGGACACTCTCCACGGTAGTTTCGACTTTAACAGTCGGCTCCGGTGCGGCAGTTTTGTCCACGACCCCAGTAGACTCAGCACCAGCCTTTGGCAGCCAGGTGCGTCCATCGTCCTGCAGTTCGTAGCGTTTGCACCAGGTGTAATCCACTGTGCTTTCTTCCGGCAGGTCGTTGTAAACAGGGAAATCGGTGCGAACCGGTTTGGCATAATCCTTACCGCGGCCGGTTTCAATACCGGCATCTTCCAGCTCAACATCGAGCTGCAGGTTTGCACGGGCTTCAGATTTCGCGGTGAACCAAATCACGGCGTCTTCTTTGCCAGATTTCTGCGTAGCCTTAACTACAAAGAAAAATTCCATGTGAGATCCTCTTTTTTGGATGTAAGATCCCCGGGCCAGAGATAGCGCCCATTGGGTGAACTTTGGTTTTTTAAGTAGTTTTCCGGTGTAACTTTGGTCGGGAGCACCGGACGTACGGGCCGCCTTGCGCGGCTTTTACGTTATGCCTCGTGTGCCATCTGGTCGTACGAAGCACAACGTTCAGAGCAGTATTCTTTTTCTTTGCGCGCCAGCTGTGCGCCGTTGCGATAGAGAAGGGTACTTTTTACTACTTTCTCCGGTTCAACCGGCTTGCCGCAGTACCCGCATTTCGTTGAGTTACACATCTGGATTCCCCTTTTGCGCCAGCAGGTAGCACAGGCGGCGAAGAATCACCTCGAAGAAGTTCAGCTTTACGGCCTGCTGCCGTCCTGGTTTGCGTGCGAAATCAATCATTCTCACCCTCGTTTGCCTTATCGCCGGCCAGCGGAACATTTACACCTGATGCGCGTTAATCTCTCCACCTCATCCGACTGTTCGTATGCCGTCGGCGGCTACTTCGTGGGCGTCCTGCCTTGGTGGTTTACAGTGTCATCTAACAACTCAAGCATAAGTCTGGGGCTTAGCTAATGTCAAGCCTTGGGCGTAAAGGGGTTGTAATTCAAACTTTTTTCGTGATGTATGCAGCGATATACAGCTGAAAATTTTCTTTCAAGAAGAGCGAGGGGATGAGATGTAAGTACAGAACAATGAGGGAGGTCGTAAGAATCCTAGCAGGTAAACGCGTTTAGTTTTTGAGCTACCACGAGTCTGCGTATGAAGGGCTAGAGATTAAAATGTATTTATGTTAGTTGCTTATTTAGATCTCAGAAAGCAGTTTTAATGCAATTAACAAGATGAGTGTTCTACGGAAACTTATTGAATTAAAAGAAAAAAACCCGGCTTTACGCCGGGTTTTTCTTAGTTATTGGTCTGTTTTAAAACTACCTGTTGAGCCTGGGTATTGCCTTGCACAGTAAAATGCGCTGCTGCCAATGCCTTGTATGCGTTCTGAACTACTTGTTGTAAACTCATTAATCACCCTCTAGTTTCGACTAAAAAACCTATAATTCAAGTCCTTATCAAAATAGTGCTTTCTCTTTAACCACACGAATCCATCTCCTTTAGATAATACAGCAACATCTATAGGCCCGCCAACACTATCGCTGTCATTTGAGACTTTGCGCTTGAAGGCTGTGAGGTTTACAAGCGACTCTGCCATATAACCCAAATCGACTTTGGCTAATGAATCCAATATTGATAAAACTTTTTGTATATGGTTTTGCGCTGCATGAGTATCAATCATTGCTTTGGTATAAGCTAATTGATTCGGAATTACAGAATCAAAAGCAGTCTCAACAATTGTTCTTGTTAAGCTTGGATTTTGACTTGTTAAGATA
>NZ_JADCLB010000002.1:0-109502 GCF_014982245.1 Enterobacter cloacae complex sp. P6RS | reverse complement strand
CGTTTCTGCGCTGCACAAACCGTACGCAGGGCAAGGCAAAGCCGCCACCCGGCAAGTCAGACCGCACACCACTTCACAATAAACTCAGCAATCCCATCCTCATCATTTAAATCCAGCACCGGAACCTCAATATCGAGAGCAACATCGCTGGCCACCGCAATCACATGCTCATCCAGCGTTAACTCGCTGATATCGTGCCCGGCATCACTTCTGAACAGTAGGATCTTAGGCACGGCCTCATGCTTAAATCCCTCAACCAGCACCAGATCCAGCGTGGAGTGATCCATCCGGCTCACCAGATACGCGAGATCCAGCGGTGCCTCATCCGGCGTTTCTGTCATCAATGCCCAACGCTGGTTGCTTGCTACCATTGTCTGCGCGGCACCCGCTTTGCGCAGCTCATAGCTATCTTTGCCCGGCTTATCGACATCCATATTATGGTGAGTATGCTTAATCAAGCCAGGACGAATACCGCGGGCGCACAGCGCGGGTATCAGTTTTTTCAGCAACGTGGTTTTTCCTGTCCCACTCCAGGCGGAAATGGCTAAAACAGCGTTCATCTCTTCTCCTGCATGGCCTGTAAATCTTCTATTGTGTTCACATTCACGAACGATGTTTTCATGTCGCTAAAATCAACAGCATGTCCGCCGACCTTACGCATAAACACCATCACTCTTCGTTCTCCGGAAGCCAGATAGTCGCTCATAGCAGGAATCATGGATCGGTTAATGAGCGCGATAGTTGGGTGGTCGCGCTCGCCGTCATGCACCCAGACCACGGGTGAATCACCTCGCTGTTGCACCATCCGTTCCACCAGGCAGGTGGGTATAAAAGGCGTATCACACGAACAAAAGAGAAACCACTCTCCCTGCGACTGCTGCATCACCGAAAGCATACCGGCCAGCGGCCCCGGAAAATCTGCGAGATTATCCTGATAAACGGGAAACCCGCTGCGCTGGTAAATATCGATATGGCGATTTGCGCTCAGCGCCATTGCCGATACCTGATCGACAAGCGTATCAGCGACATGCTGCCATAAGGGCTTGCCTTTCAGGAGCTGTAGTCCTTTATCTTCCCCGCCCATCCGTGTAGCTCTGCCGCCTGCCAGAACGACCCCAGTGATTTCCAGGCTAAGATTCACGAATATCGCCTCTTTTATTGTGGGATTGACCCTGCTAACGTGTCACTCTAAATGAAAGGAGCACCACCATGAAATGTAAACGTCTGAATGAAGTCATTGAACTCCTCCAGCCGGCCTGGCAAAAAGAGCCAGAGCTGAATCTGATGCAATTCTTACAGAAACTGGCAAAAGAGTCAGGTTTTGACGGCGATCTGGCAGACCTTTCTGACGACATCCTGATCTACCACCTCAAAATGCGCGACTCAGCCAAAGATGCTGTTATTCCTGGTATTCAGAAGGATTATGAGGAAGATTTTAAAACTGCATTGCTGCGCGCCCGAGGCGTAATTAAAGAGTAAAAGCTTGTAAGCGGAGCCACCGAAATCGCTACAAGATGATATCCTGAATCATTCGTATAATTTCCGGATGATCGGATGAACGACCAGGCTTTTACTTTCCAGACACTACACCCGGATACCATTATGGATGCCCTGTTTGAACAGGGTATTCGTGTGGATTCCGGGCTAACTCCGTTAAACAGCTACGAAAACCGCGTCTATCAGTTTCAGGACGAGGATCGTCAGCGCTTCGTCGTAAAGTTCTATCGCCCTGAACGTTGGTCTGCACAGCAAATTCAGGAGGAGCACCAGTTTGCTCACGATCTGCTGGTTGATGACGTCCCCGTTGCCGCGCCGATAAAGTTCAATAACCAAACGCTGCTCACGCATGAAGGGTTTTACTACGCCGTATTCCCCAGTCTGGGTGGCCGCCAGTTTGAAGCGGATAATATCGATCAGATGGAGTGGGTTGCTCGCTATCTGGGACGCATTCATCAGACGGGACGTAAAACAGCGTTCACTGCCCGACCAACGATCGGGATTCATGAATATCTCACCGAACCACGTCAGATATTCGAAACGTCTGCGCTGATCCCCGCTGCGTTAAAGGATGATTTCCTTAACGCCACCGATAAGCTTATTGCTGCGGTGAAAACCTGCTGGCGTGATGATATTTCCGTTCTACGCCTGCATGGCGATTGTCATGCCGGAAATATTCTCTGGCGCGATGGTCCGCTGTTTGTCGATCTCGACGATGCTCGCATGGGACCAGCGGTTCAGGATCTGTGGATGCTGCTCAATGGCGACAAAGCCGAGCAGCGTATGCAGCTTGAAACGATTATTGAAGCCTATGAAGAATTTAGCCCGTTTAATTCAGACGAAATTGCCCTGATTGAGCCTTTACGTGCGATGCGTTTTGTTTATTATCTCGCATGGTTAATCAGGCGTTGGGACGACCCCGCATTTCCTCGTAATTTCCCGTGGCTTACCGGAGAAGATTACTGGCGCAGCCAGATATCTACATTCACTCAGCAGGTTAAGGTTCTTCAGGAACCCCCTCTGCAATTAACGCCGATGTATTAATTGGACACACCCAGGAGAGAGTTAATCATGAAAAAAATTTGGCTGGCGCTGGCAGGTATGATTCTGGCATTTAGCGCTTCTGCTGCGCAGTTTACCGACGGTAAACAGTTTATCACGCTGGAAAAGCCGGTTGCTGGCGAGCCACAGGTGCTGGAGTTCTTCTCATTCTATTGCCCGCACTGCTATCAATTCGAAGAGGTGCTGCATGTTTCTGACAACGTGAAGAAGAAGCTGCCGGAAGGCACCAAAATGACCAAGTACCACGTTGAGTTCCTGGGCCCGTTGGGTAAAGACCTGACTCAGGCGTGGGCGGTTGCGATGGCGCTGGGCGTGGAAGATAAAATCACTGCTCCAATGTTCGAAGCCGTACAGAAAACCCAGACCGTTCAAACCACTGCGGATATCCGCAAAGTGTTCGTTGATGCCGGTGTGAAAGGTGAAGAGTACGACGCCGCGTGGAACAGCTTTGTAGTGAAATCTCTGGTTGCTCAGCAGGAAAAAGCGGCCGCTGATCTGCAGCTTCAGGGCGTTCCGGCGATGTTTGTTAACGGCAAATATCAGCTGAACATGCAGGGCATGGACACCAGCAGCATGGATATTTTCGTACAGCAGTATGCTGACACCGTGAAATACCTGGTTGAGAAGAAGTAATTTCGTTGATATGAAAACGCCGGTCACTGACCGGCGTTTTTGTATGAAGATTTAATGCTGTCTATCTGTTCGTCTTTCTCTTTCCAGAGCGTATTAAGCCACTGCTGGAAACCACGTTTGAAATTCTTATCGTTAACGTAGTCACCGTGCAGCCCGGCATCGATCGGCACTAAATTCACCCGAACAACAATGCGAGTCAGCTTGCCGCTGAGCATATCGAAAAATGGCGTCCTGTCATTTTCCGGATAGCAGAGCGTAACGTTCAGAAGTTTATCGAACTGTGCACCCAGCACGTTAAGCGCCATCGCAATACCCGCCGCCTTTGGCGGAAGCAGGTTCTGATAAGGGGAGCGTGTTTGTTGACGTTTATCTTCCGTAAACCGTGAGCCTTCAACAAAGTTCACGATGGTCGTTGGATGTGCGCGAAACTTTTCACAGGAGCGGCGGGTGGTTTCCACATCCTTACCGCGACGCTCCGGATGACGAATCAGATAGCTGCGCGAATAGCGTTTCATAAACGGCATATCAAGCGCCCAGCAGGCCAGCCCGATAAAGGGCACCCAGGCGAGCTGCTGCTTCAGGAAGTACTTGTTCATCGGGATATGTTTGCGAAAAAGCACGCATAACACCACGATGTCCGCCCAGCTGTGATGATTGCAAATCAGCAGGTACCAGTTCTTTTTGTTGAGGCTCTCCAGCCCTTCGACATCCCACTTAAGATGCGGATTCAGGCACAGCAGGATCGCTAACCCTTCACACCAGCAATACATCATGAAATTACAAAACGCAGAGACGGATCGCCACACCGCAGGCACAGGCAGCAGAAGTTTAACGATCCCGGCGATAATGATTGGCACAGAACACGCAATCGTCACCAGAATAGTTAAAATGATGCTTAGCGGTAATGTTATTGCAGCGAGCAATCTCGACATGATGAGCTTTTTCAGATGGTTAGCTTTAATGGACCCGCCGATGATACGGCGCTGGGGGCTGATTTTATCAGAAAAGTGACAAAATTATGGCGCTTTCATATCGTCAATAGACGGCTTTTCCCCTGAAGCAGAAGATTTCTCTATTATTGTGCGCTAATCAGAACTTATATCCACATAGACTAAATTGCCATCAGCAGGCTATTTTCATGCAGTGTTAGTTGTTAACATTATGATATGTAATAATTTATTATCAACGCGTGCCTGCTTTTAGTATCTGTTTTTCATTTGAAGTGAAAATATTCACAAACTTATCCACAGTTTGAATTTTGCAAGCGATCCTCACGATCGCAAAATCTTTTCCTGTATCGAACCTGAATAACTGATGTTTTCATCCTTCTGTGGCATCCTTTACGCATAAATTGATTAAAGGCACGGACATTATGGTTCAGATCCCAGAAAACCCACTTATTCTCGTCGACGGCTCTTCTTACCTGTATCGGGCGTACCATGCGTTTCCTCCTCTGACCAATAGCGCAGGGGAACCTACCGGCGCGATGTACGGCGTGCTGAATATGCTGCGCAGCCTGATTCTTCAATATCAGCCCACCCATGCGGCTGTCGTTTTTGATGCGAAAGGCAAAACCTTCCGCGATGAGCTGTTCGAACATTACAAATCCCATCGTCCGCCAATGCCTGACGATCTGCGTGCGCAGATTGAGCCACTGCACGCCATGGTGAAAGCAATGGGCCTGCCGCTGCTGGCCGTCTCTGGCGTGGAGGCTGACGACGTCATCGGTACGCTGGCGCGTGAAGCTGAAAAAATGGGCCGTCCGGTGCTGATCAGCACCGGTGATAAAGATATGGCGCAGCTGGTGACGCCAGGTATTACCCTGATCAACACCATGACCAACACCATTCTGGGGCCAGAAGAAGTAGTCACTAAGTATGGCGTGCCGCCAGAGCTGATTATCGACTTCCTCGCGTTGATGGGCGACTCCTCGGATAACATTCCTGGCGTTCCTGGCGTCGGTGAAAAAACCGCGCAGGCGCTGCTTCAGGGGCTGGGTGGTCTGGACACGCTCTACGCGGAATCCGACAAAATCGCCGGACTTTCCTTCCGTGGCGCAAAAACCATGGCCGGGAAGCTGGAAGAGAACAAAGAGGTGGCTTATCTCTCCTATAAGCTGGCAACAATCAAAACCGATGTGGAGCTGGAGCTGGGCTGTGAGCAGCTGGAAGTGCAACAGCCTTCCGCTGACGACCTGCTGAGCCTGTTTAAGAAATACGAATTCAAGCGCTGGACCACTGACGTGGAAGCCGGTAAATGGCTGCAGGCTAAAGGGGCCAAACCTGCTGCTAAGCCGAAAGAGACGATTGTCGTTGATGCCGAAGATCAGGCGGAAGAAGAAGCCGCAGCGCTCTCCTTCGACAACTACGAAACCATTCTGGAAGAGTCACAGCTGATCGCCTGGATCGAGAAACTGAAAAAAGCGCCGGTCTTTGCCTTTGACACCGAAACAGACAGCCTCGACAACATCTCAGCCAATATGGTGGGATTGTCCTTTGCGACAGAGCCGGGTATTGCCGCCTACGTTCCCGTGGCGCACGACTACCTGGATGCGCCGGAGCAGATCTCCCGCGAGCGCGCGCTCGAGCTACTGAAGCCGATTCTGGAAGACGAAAAGGCGCTGAAGGTTGGGCAAAACCTCAAGTACGACCGCGGCATTCTGCAGAACTACGGCATTGAGCTGCGCGGGATTGCCTTTGACACTATGCTCGAATCCTACATTCTGGACAGCGTGGCGGGCCGTCATGATATGGATTCCTTATCTGACCGCTGGCTCAAGCACAAAACCATTACCTTTGAAGAGATTGCCGGTAAAGGGAAAAATCAGCTCACCTTTAACCAGATTGCTCTTGAAGAAGCAGGGCGCTACGCGGCGGAAGATGCCGACGTCACGCTGCAACTGCATCTGAAGATGTGGCCGAAACTGCAGAAGCACGAAGGTCCGCTGAACGTATTCCAGCATATTGAAATGCCGCTGGTGCCCGTTCTGTCCCGTATCGAACGCAATGGCGTTAAGATCGATCCAACGGTGCTGCATAACCACTCTGGCGAGCTCGCGCAGCGTTTGACCGAGCTCGAGCAGAAAGCGCATGAGCTTGCAGGCGAGCCGTTTAACCTCTCTTCACCGAAGCAGCTGCAAACCATTCTGTTTGAAAAGCAGGGCATCAAGCCGCTGAAGAAAACCCCTGGCGGCGCGCCGTCAACCTCTGAAGAGGTGCTGGAAGAGCTGGCGCTGGACTACCCGCTGCCAAAAGTGATTCTGCAGTACCGCGGTCTCGCGAAGCTGAAGTCTACCTACACGGACAAACTTCCACTGATGATCAACCCGAAAACGGGCCGTGTGCACACGTCGTATCATCAGGCGGTAGCGGCAACCGGGCGTCTCTCGTCAACCGATCCTAACCTGCAGAACATTCCGGTGCGTAATGAGGAAGGGCGCCGCATTCGTCAGGCCTTTATAGCTCCTGATGACTACCTGATTGTCTCGGCTGACTACTCGCAAATTGAACTGCGCATTATGGCGCACCTGTCCCGCGATAAAGGTCTGCTGACGGCATTTGCGGAAGGAAAAGACATCCACCGGGCGACCGCGGCGGAGGTCTTTGGTTTACCGCTGGACAACGTGACCAACGAACAGCGCCGCAGTGCAAAAGCGATCAACTTCGGTCTAATCTACGGCATGAGCGCGTTTGGCCTTTCACGCCAGCTAAACATTCCGCGCAAAGAGTCGCAGAAGTATATGGATCTTTACTTCGAGCGTTATCCGGGCGTTCTGGAATATATGGAACGCACCCGCGCGCAGGCGAAAGAGAAAGGTTACGTTGAAACCCTGGATGGCCGTCGTCTCTATCTCCCGGACATCAAATCCAGCAACGCGGCGCGCCGCGCTGGCGCAGAGCGTGCGGCGATCAACGCCCCGATGCAGGGTACCGCAGCGGACATCATCAAGCGCGCAATGATCGCTGTTGATGCCTGGCTGGAGAAAGAGAAGCCGCGCGTGAAAATGATCATGCAGGTACACGATGAACTGGTATTTGAAGTGCACAAAGACGATCTCGATATTGTGTCGAAAAAGATCCACGAACTGATGGAAAGCAGCATGACGCTGGACGTGCCGTTGCTGGTGGAAGTGGGAAGTGGTGAAAACTGGGATCAGGCTCACTAAAGGTTCTTCGCATAACGCGCTGTTTATGTAAGTTTGCAACATAAGAAAGCGCGTTTTGTGACGATCATTAGAATTCCCTATGTAAAGAATGAAAAAAAACTACAAAAAGTGCTTTTTCTGCAGCACAAAAAGGGGTAGAGTTATCGACGTAGGGTACAGAGGTAAGATGTTCTATCTTTCAGACCTTTTACTTCACGTAATCGGATTTGGCTGAATATTTTAGCCGCCCCAGTCAGTAATGACTGGGGCGTTTTTTATTGCGGCAAAGAAAAGTTCGGGCAAAAAAAAGCGCGGACATCGCCGCGCTCGGTATTACTCTTCTTCCGCTTCCGTCGCGGGTTCCAGCTCGTTAAACCAGCTGTCGAGCTTCTGACGCAGCTTGTCCACGCCCTGTTTTTTCAGCGAAGAGAAAGGCTCAACCTGTACATCGCCATTGAAGGCCAGTACCGCTTCGCGAACCATATTCACCTGCGCTTTACGCGCGCCGCTTGCCAGCTTGTCGGCTTTCGTCAGCAGCACCAGCACGGCAATATCGCTTGCTACGGCCCAGTCGATCATCTGCTGATCGAGATCTTTTAGCGGGTGACGAATATCCATCAGCACCACCAGACCTTTCAGGCACATGCGTTTTTCCAGGTATTCGCCCAGCGCACGCTGCCACTTGATCTTCATCTCTTCAGGCACCTGCGCATAACCGTATCCCGGCAAGTCTACGAGGCGTTTGCCTTCAGCCACTTCAAAGAGGTTAATCAGCTGGGTACGGCCAGGTGTTTTTGAGGTACGCGCCAGGTTCTTCTGATTGGTCAGCGTATTCAGGGCGCTGGATTTCCCCGCATTGGAGCGGCCAGCAAATGCCACTTCAATACCGGTATCAGAAGGCAGGTGGCGAATATCGGGCGCACTGGTGACAAAATGCGTCTGTTGGTAGTTCCAGGTAGTCACGTGGTCGTCTCCAAAAATCGTAATCTGGAGGGATTATACCCGAATGCGGGCAAAAGGCTTTTCTGATTGCACGAGGCTTGCAGGCGAATGCCCAAACGGCTGTAAGAGATCGGCTAATGTTGCTATGGGAGATTTCAGAGAATTCGCAGGCGTCAAAAAATGCAAACTGTTTTAAATCATAATCTTATTTCTAGGTAATTATCTGAAAATCCGTATTTGTACCGTTTCGTCGCTTGTTAGTTTAACGTAACAAGGTAAAGTATGCGTCAGGGCGAGGAAGCCAACAGGAATTCAACTTAAGGATTAGGGTCAGGAGCGCCAGGAGGCGAAGACGCAGGATAGTCAGGACGACCAGCGCCTGGAGGCGTTTTAACAGGAAATGGAACCATACACGGACGGTATCAGCCAAAGGATAAACAGGGTGTGTTGTTGGTAAACATGGAATGTCTGACCCGTTAAGGGTTGTGAGTCAGGAAAAAAGGCGACAGATTGCTCTGTCGCCTTTTTTCTTTGCTTGCTTTCTGCTAGATTTCGCCGCAATTCTATACTGAAGAAAACGACTTTAAGATAAAACATCATGAAAAAACCAACCTCCGCTGCGGGCGCGAAACGTCCTGCAAAAGCACGCCGCAAAACGCGCGAAGAACTGAACCAGGAAGCGCGCGACCGCAAACGCGACAAAAAACATCGCGGTCATGCTGCGGGTAGCCGTGCCAACGGCGGTGGTGCAGCGGGCGCCTCTGCAAAAGGCAAACAGCAGAAAGACCCTCGTATCGGCAGTAAAACTCCCATTCCACTGGGCGTGACAGACACCCCGGTCACTAAGCAGCACAAACCAAAGAGCGAGAAACCTATGCTTTCACCGCAGGCTGAGCTGGATATGCTGGAGAACGATGAGCGCCTGGACGCGCTGCTGGAACGTCTTGAAGAGGGTGAAACCCTGACCGCCGAAGAGCAGTCATGGGTAGATGCCAAACTGGACCGCATTGATGAGCTAATGCAGAAGCTGGGTCTGTCTTACGATGACGAAGACGACGAAGAGGAAGAAGAAAAGCAGGAAGATATGATGCGTCTTCTGAAAGGTGGAAACTAACATTTGCACCCGGCAGGCACGATAGTCCTGCTTATAACCCTTCCGGTTATATGTTATCTGGTGTGGTTATTCGTTAAACTACGGCGGTTGTCGCGGCGACAGAAGTGGCTGCGCACCCGAATGATGGCCCGCGATGGGGCCAGAACGGGCCGCCGTATACGAACGCGACACCAACGGAAGGAGTGAGCATGTCAGCACCAACTATCGACTGGGATTTGGCCCTAATCCAGAAGTATAACTATTCCGGGCCGCGTTATACCTCATACCCCACTGCGCTGGAGTTCTCCGATGCCTTCGGCGAGGGGGATTTTCAGCAGGCCGTCGCGCGCTATCCAGAGCGTCCGCTGTCGCTCTACGTCCATATTCCGTTCTGCCACAAGCTCTGCTACTTCTGCGGCTGCAATAAAATCGTGACCCGTCAGCAGCATAAAGCCGACCAATACCTCGATGCGCTCGAACAGGAAATTGTGCATCGTGCGCCGCTGTTTAAAGGCCGTCACGTCAGCCAGCTTCACTGGGGCGGCGGTACGCCAACCTATCTGAACAAAGCGCAGATAAGCCGCCTGATGACGCTGCTGCGCGGAAATTTCAATTTTAACGATGACGCCGAAATCTCGATCGAAGTCGATCCGCGTGAAATTGAACTGGATGTCCTGGATCATTTACGCGCCGAAGGCTTTAATCGTCTGAGCATGGGCGTGCAGGATTTCAATAAAGAGGTGCAGCGTCTGGTCAACCGCGAGCAGGACGAGGAATTTATCTTCGCCTTACTCAACCACGCGCGCGACATCGGCTTTACCTCGACCAACATCGACCTGATTTACGGCCTGCCAAAGCAGACGCCGGAGAGCTTCGCCTTCACGCTGAAGCGCGTGGCTGAACTTAGCCCGGACCGCCTGAGCGTCTTTAACTACGCGCACCTGCCGACGCTATTCGCCGCCCAGCGTAAAATCAAAGATGCGGATCTGCCTTCTGCCCAGCAGAAGCTGGATATCCTGCAGGAAACCATCACCTCTCTGACGGAGAGCGGCTATCAATTTATCGGCATGGATCACTTTGCTCGTCCGGATGACGAGCTGGCGATTGCCCAGCGCGAAGGCGTACTGCACCGTAACTTCCAGGGTTATACCACTCAGGGCGATACCGATCTGCTCGGCATGGGTGTCTCCGCCATCAGCATGATCGGTGACTGCTACGCGCAGAACCAGAAAGAGCTGAAGCTCTACTACCAGCAGGTTGATGCAACCGGCAACGCGCTATGGCGCGGCATCGCGCTGACCCGAGACGACTGCATTCGTCGTGATGTGATTAAGGCGCTTATCTGCAACTTCCGTCTCGACTTTAGCGACGTGGAAGCACAGTGGGATCTGACATTCAGCGAATATTTTGCAGAAGACCTGAAGCTGATTGCGCCGCTGGCGAAAGACGGGCTGGTGGATGTGTCGGAGAACGCGATTGAGGTCACGCCGAAAGGGCGTCTGTTGATCCGTAATATCTGCATGTGCTTTGACGCGTATCTGCGCCAGAAGGCGCGTATGCAGCAGTTTTCAAGGGTGATTTAAGAAGCAAAGCCGGGTAAGGCGAAGCCGCTACCCGGCTTTTACATTTCAACCTGCTAGCTAAACAGCCCAACCAGCGCCGCACATAATACCGCAGCAACAGCGGTTTGCGGCGTGTGGCTTTCAGCTGCTCCGCTCGACAGTAAAGTCACTAATGATTCCAGCATGATGGTCCCCCCAATTTCCGGGCACGATCATACAAAACTCATCGGAACAGTAAAGCGCAAAATAACGGCAATTTGCGCTCAATTAATAACCTTTACACAGCGGCGTACGATCACTCCATTCCCAGCTCTTTCAGCTTGCGCGTCAGGGTATTACGTCCCCATCCCAGCAGGCGCGCGGCTTCTTGCTTATGGCCCTGCGTATGACGAAGCGCGGTGGTCAACAGCGTACGCTCCATCTCTGGCTGAGCCTCAGACAGCAGGTTTTGATGACCGGAACGCAGCGCGCGGTCGGCCCACTGCGCCAGCAGCGTTGCCCAGCTGTCCGGCAGCGCGTGCCCGGTGCTGCTTTCGGGCGCGGTGGCCTCAAACAGTTCGGCAGGGAGATCCTGAATCAACACTTCCTGTCCGGCGGCCATCACGGTCAGCCAGCGGCAGGTGTTTTCCAGCTGGCGTACGTTGCCCGGCCACGCCAGGCGGGTGAGGGCAGCATCGGTTTCCGGGTGAAGCTGCTTGGCTTCCACGCCCAGCTCGCGGGCCGCCACCTGCAGGAAATGACGCGCCAGGCGCGGGATATCTTCCCGACGCTCGCGCAGCGGCGGCAGGTGGACGCGGATCACGTTCAGGCGATGGAATAAATCCTCACGGAATTTGCCCTCCTGCACGCGCAGCTCCAGGTTCTGGTGCGTCGCGGCAATAATACGCACGTCCACCTTCACCGGCGCATAGCCGCCCACGCGGTAAAACTGCCCGTCGGCCAGCACGCGCAGCAGGCGGGTCTGAACGTCCAGCGGCATATCGCCGATCTCATCCAGGAACAGCGTGCCGCCGTCAGCCTGCTCAAAGCGCCCCTGGCGAATGGTATTCGCGCCGGTAAACGCCCCTTTTTCGTGGCCGAACAGCTCGGACTCAATCAAATCCTTCGGGATCGCCGCCATGTTCAGGGCGATAAACGGCGCTTTTGCCCGCGGACTGTGGCGATGCAGGGCATGGGCCACAAGCTCTTTACCGGTGCCCGATTCCCCGTTAATCAACACGCTGATGGACGAGCGGGACAGACGGCCAATAATGCGAAACACGTCCTGCATCGCCGGCGCTTCGCCGATGATGTCGGTGGTTGGCCCAAAATCGGGCGCGTGGCGCGGCTGTTGTTGCTCCTGGTAGTGGCTAATCGCGCGCTCAACCAGCGCCACCGCTTCGTCGATATCGAACGGTTTGGGCAGGTAATCGAACGCCCCTTGCTGATAGGCGCTCACCGCGGCATCCAGGTCGGAATGAGCCGTCATTATGATGACCGGAAGCATAGGATGGCGCTGTTTGATCTGCTTTAACAGCGCCAGCCCGTCCATGCCCGGCATGCGAATATCCGACAGCAGCACGTCCGGCGTTTTGGTGGTGAGTGCGTCGAGCACCTCGCTGCCGCTCTCAAACGTCGTGCAGCTTAAACCTGCCCCTGTGAGCGCGCGTTCAAGCACCCAACGGATGGAGCTATCGTCATCGACTACCCAGACTATCCCTCGTTGCATAAACGTCACCTTTATTTTTTAATCGGCAGGAAAACCGAAAACTCGGTATGTCCCGGCCAACTGGTAAATTCAATTTTTCCGGAGTGCTGATCGATCAAGCTGCGGGCGATAGATAAGCCCAGTCCCGTACCGCCTTCGCGCCCGCTTACCATCGGGTAGAACAGGGTGTCCTGCAGATGAGAAGGAATGCCGGGCCCGTTATCCTCAACGTCGATGCGTGCCGCCAGTCGATAGCGCACGCCGTGCAGCGTGAGCTGGAAGGCGGTGCGGGTGCGTAAAATAATCTCGCCGCCTTCCGGCCCCAGCGCCTGCAGAGCATTGCGCACAATATTCAGCAGAACCTGCTCAATCTGGTCCGGGTCATGCGCCAGTTCCGGCAGGCTTGGGTCGTAATCACGCACCAGCGTGACGTTCTCCGGCAGCTCCATGGAGACGAGCTTCACCACCCGTTCAGCGACTTTATGAATGCTTTCTGAAACGTGCATACCCGGCTGCTGCGGCCCGAGCAGGCGATCGACCAGGTTACGCAGGCGGTCCGCCTGCTCAATGATGACGTTGGTGTACTCCGCCAGCGCGGGATCGGGCAGCGCCTTGGTCAGAAGCTGCGCCGCGCCGCGTAACCCACCCAGCGGGTTTTTGATTTCATGCGCCAGACCGCGCACCAGGTCACGGGCGGCAATTTGCTGCGCATGCTGAAGCTGCTCCTGGCTCAGGCGACGCTGATTATCCATCGGCGCCATTTCCAGCAGGATCAGTCCTTCCGGCAAACGCTGCGCGGTAAGGGAAAGAATATGTGAGCGCCCGTCGATCACCAGCGTGACTTCGTTATCGGTGAACCCCTGACCGGCCTGCAAACTCTCCTGCATCAGGCCAATATTCAGCGAGAAATAGCTCAACAACTCAGGAAGCGGGGTGCCAAACAGTTTGCGTGAACTCTGGGCGAGCAGCTGTTGAGCCGCCGGGTTGGCGTAATGGACGGCCAGCTCGTCGTCGACCAGCAGGATGCTGTTAATCAAAGAATTGAGGATCTGCCCAGCATCGGGCAGCGTGCCAGTTGCCATTCAGCAGTCTCCTGGAGTCGTTGCACTGTTTTAGTGCAGTATAGCGGTTTCGGCGTAAAAAGCGCGTGAGATCAGGTTGTTGGTGGAGAAAAAAGCCCATCCGGAGATGGGCTAAAAGTTTCCACGGCAACTACCCCCGGCGCTTTTGACGCCGGGTAAAACAACTAAATTAAACGCTGTAGTACAGTTCGAACTCAACCGGATGCGGAGTCATACGCACGCGGTCGTTCTCTTCAGTACGCAGGGCGATGTAAGCATCGATAGCGTCGTCAGTGAATACGCCACCCGCAGTCAGGAACTCGCGGTCTGCATCCAGCGCCTGCAGGGCTTCTTCCAGAGAGCCAGCAACCTGTGGGATCTCTTTCGCTTCTTCTGGCGGCAGGTCGTACAGGTTTTTGTCCATCGCTTCGCCTGGGTGGATCTTGTTCTTGATACCGTCCAGACCGGCCATCAGCAGCGCTGCGAAGCACAGGTATGGGTTAGCCGCTGGGTCCGGGAAGCGCACTTCGATACGACGCGCTTTCGGAGACGCCACCACCGGGATACGGATGGAAGCAGAACGGTTACGCGCAGAGTAGGCCAGCATGACTGGCGCTTCGTAGCCCGGGACCAGACGCTTGTAGGAGTTAGTGGTTGGGTTCGCCAGGGCGTTGATCGCTTTAGCGTGTTTGATAACACCACCGATGTAATACAGCGCCTGCTCGGACAGACCGGCATATTTGTCGCCAGAGAACAGGTTGGTACCGTTCTTGGACAGAGACATGTGGCAGTGCATACCGGAACCGTTGTCACCAAACATTGGTTTTGGCATGAAGGTCGCGGTTTTACCGAAACGGTGCGCAACGTTGTGCACAACGTATTTGTAGATCTGAATTTCGTCCGCTTTTTTGGTCATGGTGTTGAAGCGGGTTGCCACTTCGTTCTGACCCGCAGTCGCCACTTCGTGGTGGTGCGCTTCAACAACCAGGCCCATCTCTTCCATCACCAGGCACATGGTGGAACGGATGTCCTGCGCAGAGTCGACCGGAGGAACCGGGAAGTAACCGCCTTTCACACCAGGACGGTGACCTTTGTTACCACCTTCGTATTTGGTGGAAGAGTTCCATGCGCCTTCGATGTCGTCGATAGCCACGTGGGAGCCAGAAATAGAGGCACCGAAGCGGATGTCGTCGAACAGGAAGAACTCTGGCTCTGGCCCGAACAGAACGGTGTCCGCGATGCCGGTAGAACGCAGGTACTCTTCAGCGCGTTTTGCGATAGAACGTGGGTCGCGGTCGTAGCCCTGCAGCGTGCCTGGCTCGAGGATGTCGCAGCGAATGATCAGAGTTGGTTCTTCGAAGAACGGATCAATGACCGCTGTGGTTGCGTCTGGCATCAGAACCATGTCGGATTCGTTAATGCCTTTCCAGCCACCAATGGAGGAGCCGTCAAACATTTTGCCTTCTTCAAAGAATTCGGCGTTCACCTGATGAGCAGGGATTGTGACGTGCTGTTCTTTACCTTTGGTATCGGTGAAGCGCAGATCAACAAACTTCACTTCATGTTCGTTCAGCATCGTCAAAACGTGTTCAGCGGACATACTTAACTCTCCAGATTGGTCATTGTCGTCGTGGTAACGAGGTCTTCAATTTCTGTTGGTACTGGCTGTTGCCATGTATTTTTTATAAAGCGAAATCTGTGCCAACTTTTAAAACACCCCAAAAAGGCGTTATCATGCGCACCATAGTGCAAAAGGGCTGCACCATGATGGATTTGTTGCACCAGTATAGTGCTTCAATGTGAATATTAGGCACCATATTGGTGCAATTTACGTTAAAGTGCCCTTTTACCGCTCCGTGAAAGCGATCACAAAGCATCTCTGCAATACTTGTTTGCGGGGGATGTTTGTGATCCTGTTTTGTAGTGCGATTAATCCGTGTACAATAACGCGCTATTTCTAAATGCCTGAGGCAAAGTTGTGATCGAAAATTTGCGTAACATCGCCATCATCGCGCACGTTGACCATGGTAAAACTACCCTGGTTGATAAGCTGCTGCAGCAATCCGGTACGTTTGATGCGCGTGCCGAAACCCAAGAACGCGTGATGGACTCCAACGATTTGGAGAAAGAGCGTGGGATTACCATCCTCGCGAAAAACACCGCGATTAAATGGAATGACTACCGTATCAACATCGTTGATACCCCAGGGCACGCCGACTTCGGTGGTGAAGTTGAACGTGTAATGTCCATGGTAGACTCCGTTCTGCTGGTCGTTGACGCAATGGATGGCCCAATGCCACAGACGCGCTTCGTGACCAAAAAAGCTTTTGCCCATGGTCTGAAGCCAATCGTTGTTATCAACAAAGTTGACCGCCCTGGCGCGCGTCCTGACTGGGTTGTTGACCAGGTCTTCGACCTGTTCGTTAACCTCGACGCGACCGACGAGCAGCTGGACTTCCCTATCGTTTACGCCTCTGCGCTGAACGGTATCGCAGGTCTGGACCACGAAGACATGGCTGAAGACATGACCCCGCTGTATCAGGCGATTGTTGACCGTGTTCCTGCGCCAAACGTTGATCTGGAAGGCACCCTGCAGATGCAGATCTCCCAGCTCGACTACAACAACTACGTTGGCGTTATCGGCATTGGCCGTATCAAGCGCGGTAAAGTGAAGCCTAACCAGCAGGTCACTATCATCGATAGCGAAGGCAAAACCCGTAACGGTAAAGTCGGTAAAGTCCTGACTCACCTGGGTCTTGAGCGTATCGAGAGCGACATCGCTGAAGCGGGCGACATCATCGCGATCACCGGTCTGGGTGAACTGAACATCTCCGACACCATCTGCGATCCGCAGAACGTCGAAGCGCTGCCAGCCCTGTCCGTTGATGAACCAACCGTATCCATGTTCTTCAACGTCAACACCTCTCCGTTCTGTGGTAAAGAAGGTAAGTTCGTTACCTCTCGTCAGATCCTTGACCGCCTGAACAAAGAGCTGGTGCACAACGTTGCGCTGCGCGTTGAAGAAACCGAAGACGCTGACGCATTCCGCGTTTCCGGTCGTGGTGAGCTGCACCTGTCTGTTCTGATCGAAAACATGCGTCGTGAAGGTTTCGAGATGGCGGTTTCCCGTCCGAAAGTAATCTTCCGTGAAATCGATGGCCGTAAACAAGAGCCGTTCGAAAACGTAACGCTGGACGTAGAAGAGCAGCACCAGGGTTCTGTGATGCAGGCACTGGGCGAGCGTAAAGGCGACCTGAAAAACATGAATCCAGATGGCAAAGGCCGCGTACGTCTCGACTACGTGATCCCAAGCCGTGGCCTGATCGGCTTCCGTTCTGAGTTCATGACCATGACCTCCGGTACCGGCCTGCTGTACTCCACCTTCAGCCACTACGACGACGTTCGTCCGGGCGAAGTGGGCCAGCGTAACAACGGCGTACTGATCTCCAACGGTCAGGGTAAAGCGGTTGCGTTTGCGCTGTTCGGTCTGCAGGATCGCGGTAAGCTGTTCCTGGGTCACGGTGCTGAAGTTTACGAAGGCCAGATCATCGGTATTCACAGCCGTTCTAACGACCTGACGGTAAACTGCCTGACCGGTAAGAAGCTGACCAACATGCGTGCGTCCGGTACTGACGAAGCAACGGTTCTGGTTCCACCGATCAAGATGACCCTGGAGCAGGCTCTGGAGTTCATTGATGATGACGAACTGGTAGAAGTGACTCCACAGTCAATTCGTATCCGTAAACGTCACCTGACCGAGAACGATCGTAAACGTGCTATGCGCGGTGCGAAAGAAGACTAATACGGTCAATCCGTAGTAAAAAAAGCCGCTGAGAAATCAGCGGCTTTTTTATTAGAACGAATAACGTAACCCCAGGCGGATCCTGTACTGCTCGCGGTTGTAATCATTCCATCTGTCCAGCCACTGGAGTTCGAGGTACGGCAGCCAGTTTCTGTCGATCTTATAGCTGAACTTGTTGGTAATTTCCCAGTGATGGTCTTTACCATTTTTGCTGTGGTAATCATTTATCCGCTGGAAAAAGTGCGGCTCAAAGGTATAGAAAAACGCATCCGTCACCTTGAAATTCCAGTAGTTGGCGATTTCGTGCGTGTCGTTCTTATCCATCTGCCCGTTATAGTCCGGCGTATCGTAATTGTTATGGTTATAGCGATAGCGGAACGTCAGATTAAACCCGTCCGTGAATTTATAGTTGGTATCTAAATAAACCGCGCCACCCGAACCGGCGCTGCTGTCGTTGATCAACCCGCCCGGCTGGAAGGTGAGTTTGTCGGTCGGTTTAAAGAGCGGATACCACCCCTCTATTTCGTTATAGCTGTGCTTGAGCTCATCCCATCTCCCCACGTTGTAGGCGTTGGTGAACATCAGCCCCGCGCCCATATCGAAGTTATAGCCGGCACGCAGGATCACTTCGTGCAGCTCAGAGGCCGTATTGTAGGCTTCACGGGTTTCAACATAGGCCCCGGCGAATACCGGGCAGGACACAGACGACACGATCAGTACAGTGATGATTCTTTTCATAATTTGTCCATGTATCAGGTACAGAAAGGCCTCCCTCCTGATGAACAGGAAGGAAATACTGGCCGAATTATTGTTATAAAGTGACTGCTGACGCTTTATTGTTGGGTGTTATCTCAGGGGTATTCGCTGACTGTTTTTTCCGTTTTCCAATCTCCTCGATAATAAAGGCGAAGCGCGCTTCGTTGAGTTTATAAAACAGCCCCATGGTCACGGCGGCGACGATTGCCAGGCCGCACGGCCAGAGGAAAATAAGCTGACGCAAACCCAGCAGCGTGCCCGCGCTCTGCACGGCGTGAGGAACGTAGCCGATCTGGGTCAGCATGATGCCGGGCAGGAAGCCGGCGAGAGCGGCGGAGATTTTGCGCGAGAAAGTGTAGCCGGTGTAAACCGATCCCTCGGCGCGAATGCCGGTTTTCCACTCGCCGTAATCAACGGTATCCGGCACCAGCGCCCAGTTCAGGCTGTTCACAAACGCGGTGCCGAAAAAGGCCATGCAGGAAAACAGCACGAACAGCAGGGAGCTGGTTCCCCAGAAGAAGTTCAGCACGTCGCCCACCGCCCACAGCGCCAGCCCGCCCAGATAGACGGGCTTCTTGCCAAAGCGCTTCACCGCGCCGGGCACCAGAAACACGCCAATCAGAATGCAGCCCATGCTGAAAAAGCCCATCCACGACAGCAGATGCAGATCGTTCAGCACGTACTGGGTGTAATAGACCTGAATCGCCAGCTTGATGTTGAACGCGGCGAGAGTACACAGGTTGGCAATGCACAGCACCAGCAGCGGCGGATTGCGAAAAATCGCGCAGAACGATTTCAGAATGCCGGGCTTATGGTGATCGGGCGTTATCTCGACATAGCGCTCTTTCACCCCGCTGTAGCACCACCACATGCAGAACAGGCCGCCGGTGGCGAACACCAGCGCAGCCACCAGATAGCCGAGGGAGGGCTGGTGGACGAACAGCGCCTGAATGGGCATAAAGCCGACGGTGCAGAGCAACAGCCCCACCGTGGCGCCGCCCTGTCGCCACGCCGCCAGCTGCGCGCGCTCGTTCGGGTTTTTGGTGATGGCAGGGACCATCGCACCGTAGGCGCAGTTCATCAGGCTGTAGCAAAGCCCAAACATCATGAAGAGCACGGTGGCGATGGCCGTTTTGACCGTCAGGCTAAAGTCGTTGGCCATAAACTGCGCCGTCGCGACCAGCGCCACCGGGACGGAGGCGTAAAGTATGAATGGCCGGAATTTTCCTCGCGCGCCAATGTTTCGCCGGGAGTCCAGCAGCACCCCGGTCAGCATGTCGGTAAAGGCGGTAAAAAACTTCGCCACCAGGAAAATTATGCCGCCGTAGAACGCGGGCATCCCCAGTTCATCGGTATAAAACTTCAGCAGGTACAGCGTGCCAATACACAGCATAAGGTTCGAGCCAAAATCGCCCATCCCGTAGGCGCACTTTTCTCGCAGGCTCAATTTCAGGGTTAACGGATCAGTATTGTATGTCATGGTCGATCCTCAGAGCGCCCCGCAGGGCGCTCTATCTCGTCATTTAGGCCGTACGTTTGCGCAGTTCGATCTCTTCCACGATGCGCACATACATCTTCTCGTTGAGGTTGTAGAAGCAGCCCATCGCCACGATGGTGATGACCGCCAGCAGGCTCGGGTAGATAAATATCAGCTGCCGCAGCCCTTCAACCGTCCCGGCGGACTGCACCACGTTGGGCACATAGCCGATCTGGGTGAGCATGATCCCCGGGAAGAAGCCGGCCAGCGCCTGCGAGACCTTCCTGAAGAAGGTAAAGCCGGTATAGACCGTCCCTTCGGAGCGTACGCCGGTGCGCCACTCGCCGTACTCCACGGTATCGGACACCAGCGCCCAGTTCAGGCTGTTCACAAACGCGGAGCCGAAGAACGCCAGGCAGGAGAACACCACAAAGCTCACCGAGCCGCCGCCGAAGAAGTAGTTGAGCAGATCGCCCGCCACCCAAATCATCAGCCCGCTGATGTAGACCTTTTTCTTGCCGAAG
This sequence comes from Enterobacter cloacae complex sp. P6RS, assembly GCF_014982245.1. NCBI lineage: Bacteria > Pseudomonadati > Pseudomonadota > Gammaproteobacteria > Enterobacterales > Enterobacteriaceae > Enterobacter > Enterobacter cloacae complex sp. P6RS. The sequence goes on along the minus strand of NZ_JADCLB010000002.1, from coordinate 89,262 downwards.
CGCCGCACCGCGCCCGGCATCATAAAGACGCCGATAAAAATACAGCCCATGCTGAAGAAGCCCATGTACGACAGCAGGATCGGGTCGTTCAGCACGTACTGCGTGTAGTAGACCTGAATGGCGAGCTTAACGTTAAACGCGCCCAGCGTGCACAGGTTCGCGATGCACAGGATAAACAGCGGACGGTTCCCGGCAATGGCGCGAAACGACTGCAGCAGCCCCGGCTTTTGCGCCGGGTTAGCGGGCTGCGTCTCGACGTAACGCTCGGTAACGCCCTTATAGCACCACCACATAAAGAACAGCCCGAACAGCGAGAAGAGGGTGGCGGCAAAGATGTAGCCAAGCTGGTCGTTACCCTCAATCAGGTTCATCACCGGAACAAAACCCACCGTACAGAGCAGCAGTCCGAGCGTGGCGCCGCCCTGACGCCAGGCCGCCAGCGAGGCGCGCTCGTCCGGGTTTTTGGTGATGGCGGGCACCATCGCGCCGTAGGAGCAGTTCATCATGCTGAAGAACAGGCCGTACAGCATGAACAGCACCGTCGCCATCACCGTTTTGCCGGTCATCTCAAATGGCGTACCGACGAAGTTGGCAATCGCCAGTAAGGTCACCGGGAAGGCGGCATATAGCACGAACGGGCGGAATTTCCCTTTCGGGCCAATCTTGCGCCGGGAGTCGAGCATGATCCCGGTGCCCATATCGGTGAAGGCGGTAAAGAATTTGGCAATCAGGAAGATGATCCCGCCGTAGGTGCCGGGCAGCCCCAGCACGTCGGTGTAAAACTTCAGCAAATAGAGCGTGCCGATATCCAGCAGGATGTTAGAGCCGAGATCGCCCATCCCGTAGGCGAGTTTTTCTTTAAACGGCAGGCGTAGGGTTGCCGGATCGGAAGTATGTTGACTCATTATTGTTCTCCGTCTGCCCGCAGGTTTCCCTGCGGGCGAGCCTTATCAGATATCACGTAAGGTGCTAAACAGATCTGCCCATTCGCTGTGCTGGCGATAGAAGACCGGCGGCTTGCCGATCGGGGCATCAACGGTCACGTCACCGCCCTGGCAGGTTTCCCCGGTCCACGCATTGACCCAGCTGTCCTGCGGCAGATAGAGCGACCAGTCCCGGCGGCCCTCTTCATGAACCGGTGCCACCAGCAGATCGCGGCCAAACAGGTACTGGTATTTCAGCGTGTAGGCGCGCGCGTCGTCCTCGTAGTGCAGGAACAGCGGACGCATCACCGGCAGGCCGCTTTTCGCGTTCTGCGCAACCGCAGCTTTGATGTACGGCTTCAGGGTGGTAAAGACGGTGGTCATGCGCGCGAAGTGCGCGATGGTTTCCGCATCGCCGTCGAACTGCCAGTTGTCGCCAGGGCGGTTGCCCTCGTGGGTACGCATCATCGGCGTAAAGGCGCTGAAGTCGCACCAGCGCAGCAGCAGTTCCTTGCTGCGCTTCATCTCGAACAGGGTGGTATAGCCGCCGATGTCGCTGTGGTGCAGGCCGTGCCCGGTCATCGCCAGCGACAGCGCCGCAGGGATGACGGACGCCAGGCCGTCGTCCAGGCTCCAGTCGACGTTCTGATCCCCCGCCCACATCATCACCGAGTGCTTCTGGCTGCCGGTGTAGCCCGCGCGCATGAAGAACAGGATCTCCCCGAGCTTGCCGGTCTCCTGAAGCGCTTCGTAGTTACATTTGGCCCACAGGGCAGGCCAGGCGTTATGCATGATCTCTGCGCTCACGCCGTTATGCAGGAAGGTGTCGGTCGGCAGATATTCCCCGAAATCGGCCATCCAGCCGCCGCAGCCCAGTTCGATCAGGTTCTTTTTAATGACCTCTTTGTACCAGCCGTAGGCTTCCGGGTTGGTCAGGTCGATAACGCCCGCGTAGAACTCGCCGAATTCAACGTGGTAGTCCTCACCGTTGGCGTTTTTGGTCAGATAGCCGCGTTTCGCCGCCTCTTCGCAGAGATCTTTATCGCTGGCGACGTACGGGTTGATATAGGAGAGGAACTGTACGCCCTCCTGCTTCCACTGCCCGATCCGCTCATCAAGCTGCGGATAGAGCTCGCTGTTCCACTTCCAGTTCCACATCACGCGTTTGCCGAAGGAGGTCATGCGGATGCCGGACCAGTCCTGCGCCCAGATGCCGTTCACCTTCACGCCGCCCTCGCGCATGGCGTCGAGCTTCTGCTGGCACACCTCGGTGCCGCCCTGGATGCCCAGCGTCACGCCGTCGTAAACCCAGTCCGGCAGCTCCGGCTGACGTCCCAGCAGGCCGGTCAGTTTTTCCAGCAGATCGACGTACGTTTCCGCACATTCGAAGCGCAGCGTGGCGTTATCTTCCCAGAACGCCAGCTCGTGGAAATCCGGCGCGCTGAAGTCAAAGTTCATGTAGCAGCTGTTATCCACGTGGCAGTAGTACTTCTGGGTGCTCACGAAGGTAGGCTGCGGGAAGAAGGTCCAGTAGTAGTCACCACCCGCGTTCTCTTTGCAGTCGGCCTGCCAGGTGACGTAGGTCTGCTTGTTGCGCCCCACGCCCTGCTCGCTGGTCCAAAGCGGGAACGGCTTGCCGCGCAGGTCGAAGTACGAGAACTGCTCGCCGCAGCCGTAGATATGATCTTCCGGCTGCGCCGCCAGCCGCAGCCAGATGCGGTTATGGCCGGGAGCATCATTTTTCAGCTTCAGCTCCAGACGGCCTTCCGCATCCACGGCCACCAGCAGGGTGGCGCTCACCGCATCGCCGCGGGTAAAGCGGATGGCCCAGCCCACGCTTTGCTGCGTGACGGTCGCGTCCGTCAGGGCAATCTTTTCGTTGAGCTTGTCTTTAATGCTGAAGTTGCCGCGAAACATCTCGATATCGGCCTCGCCTGCGCCGATCCACAGGCAAGGCGCTTCTTCAGAGTGGGACAAAATCAAGCGATCCTGCCAGCGCAGGGTGAAGCCTCGTTCGTTATTTTTCAGGTCAATATTGTGTAGGGTACGCATAAAAACTCCGTCTTTATTATTTGGCCTGGCTGTCCAGCAATCCGGCGGCGACGGCAGGCGCTAAGCCCGGCGCCAGCGGCAGGCGGGGGATCACCAGGCAGTGCAGCAGATGGTAAATATCCTGCTTGCCGTCCCAGACTTTGGTGGTCACTTCGTTATTGGTGTCCAGCTCCTGCCACCAGGAACCGTTTTCGTAATCCATCAGGTACTTGATGCAGTAATCCCACCACTTCTGATACCAGGCTTCGTACTGCGCCTCGCCGGTGACGGTGTAAAGCGCGTAAGCTGTGCCCATCGCCTCAACGATCGGCCAGCGCACGCGTTCGCGGACGATAGGCTTGCCGTCCCAGCCCACGGAGTAGACAAACCCGTCGGCGCCGTCGGGTGCCCAGGCGTCGCGGATGGTGGCGTGGAACAGACCTTTTGCATCTTCCAGCAGCCACTCCGGCGGGGTTTCAAAGCGCGCTTCCAGCGCGGCGCGCAGGTGCAGCATCAGGCGGCCCCACTCAATCCAGTGCCCCGGCGTGCCGCCGTAGGCGCGGAAGCGGTGAGCAGGGTTATCGATGTTGTAATCGCGGATCGGGTTCCAGTCGGTGTCGAAATGCTCGTTAACGCGATACTCACCTTTGCGCGCTACGTCGTGAATAATCACCGAGGCGATGCGCAGGGCGCGGTCGAGCCATTTGCGGTCGTGGGTCACGTCATAAACGATCAGGAAGGCTTCCACGGCGTGCATGTTGGCGTTACCGCCGCGGTAATCTTCCGTTTTTCTGAAGGCTTCATCCCAGGACTCAAGGCACATTTGCTCCTGTTCGCTCCAGAAGTAGCGCTCAATCACCTCGATGGCATCGTCCAGCAGCTTGCGTGCCTGCGGGTGTCCTGTGGTGACGGCGCTCGCCGCGCCCAGCAGGACGAAGAAGTGCTGATAGCCCTGCTTGGAGGCGTCAATGACGCCCTCATCGTTTACGCAGGCGTACCAACCGCCGTGCTGTTTGTCGCGCAGCGGGCCGTTGAGGGCATTAATGCCGTGTTCAACCAGGGCATACGCGCCGGGACGGCCCATGTTCGCCGCCACCGCGTACACGTGAAGCATGCGGGCGGTGATCCAAAGATGGGTGCCCATATCGCTGCGCACCTGCCCGTTATTGCCCAGCCAGCCAAAGCCGGTCGGTACGGCGGCGTTTTTGCCGAAAGCAAGAATGCGGTCGGTCTCTTGTTCGAGCCAGCGGTTGTGGCTCAGGGTGTTAAACCATTTCATGTTCGGGTCCTTTCTTAACGGCGAGCCATCATTTCGTCGACGATCTCACCCAGACGCTGAAGTTTTGGTACGGAAATATCACGCAGCATCAGCTCGGTATCCGGCAGGCCAATCACCGATGACCAGACGGCGCGACCGGCTAAAAAGCCCGATGCCCCTGCCTGCATCGCCACGCTCACGGCGCGCGGGAACAGCTTATCGTCCACACCGGAGGAGAGGATCACCCACGGCATGGCGATGTTCTCGTTCAGCTTCTGCGAGGCCGCCAGCAGTTCCTGCTGCGTGCCCTTACCAAACAGCGGCATCTCCACCTTGTAGAGGTCGGCACCGCTGTCGCCCAGCTCTTTAGCCGCATCGATAATCGCCTGTTCGCGGTTAAATTCGGCTCCGCGACGCGGCGGACGCACCACAGGCTCGATAATGCTCAGCAGCCCGTTGTCGTGGCACAGCGTATTGAACGCTTTCACCATCTCCAGGCGCTGCTGCGGATCTTCATCGCTACGCCACAGCACCAGCAACTTCAGCGCCTTGCCGCCGTCGCGTTTGACCGCCTGGGCGTCGATGCTTTTGTCGATCACCACGCTGTCGACCGGAATACCGTTCCCCGGGATAAATTCGTCAGCGGCCACAATCATCGCGCAGCTGTTGGCTACGGCCTGCTGCTCCACAATCTGGCGATAGCAGAACTGCTGGTCGACGAGAATGGCAGAGGCGTACGGCGACAGAATCTTCGCCGCGTTGACTTTAAAATCCGTCAGGTGCTGGTCGGTTACTGGCACCGGCGCGCCTGCGGCGGCAAACATCAGGCGCATCGCTTCGCGCTGATCCACGGCCAGCATTGCAAAACCGCCGGAAGGTCGGGTGATATCTTTCAGGGTGTACATCGTCATTCCTCAGTCCTTTCGTATCAGTGTGATTTTTTCAGCCCGGCAGATGCGCGAACCTGTTCAAGAATGGCCGTCCAGTCTTCGCGCCCGCGCCCGGCGGCGCGAGCCTGGTTGTAAACTTCGCGGGACGCCGCGCCCAGCGGCATCGGAACGTGGAGCTGGTTAGCCACGTCCAGGGCGATCCCCAGATCTTTATGCGCAAGGTCGATCATGAAGGCGGGTGAAAGATCGCCTTTCAGCACCTTGTTCGGCCATGAGGTGGTGAAGTGACCTTTACCCGCCGGCGTGCCGTTCATCACCTTCAGCGCCACCTCAAGGGAGAGGCCAAGTGCTTCACATAGCACGGCCGCCTCGGCGGAAAGCGCGTTCAGGGCGATGCTCATGTAGTTATTAATGAGCTTTACGCGGATGCCCATGCCCGGCCCGCCGGCGTTAATCAGCTCACTGCCCATCGCCATTAAGACGGGGGTGGCGCGTTCCACCTGCTGCGCGGTGCCGCCTGCCAGCAGAAGCAGCGTGCCGGCGATGGCATGGTCGGACGTGCGTCCCACGGGCACGTCCATCAGGCTGAAGCCGCGTTCAGCCATGTCGCGGATCAGCGCGTCGGTTTGCAGCGGGTGGATGGTGGACATATCAATCACCAGCGCGTCGCGGGATAACCCTTCGCACACGCCGTGCTCGCCGAACAGCACGCTGCGCACCAGGTCGCCGTTTGGCAGCATGGTGATGACGAATTCGGCATCCGTTGCGGCCTGAGCAGGCGTAGCCGCCGCCCGTGCGCCGCTCTCTACCAGCGCCTGAACCGCCTGCGGGTTCACGTCAAACACGTTAAGCTGGTGGCCTTGATTCAACAGATTCTTCGCCATTGGCGCGCCCATCTGCCCTAAACCGATAAATGCGATTGCTGACATGCCTCTCTCCTGTCACATCGTGTCAATTTCTGCGCGTTTGTGTTGTCTGTTTTTGATCGTATTTGTAATTTATAGTCAAAAAATTGACACGGGTCACTTTTTAAACATTTGGTGAAATTAAAATGAAGGCATCAGAAATCGCAGAAGGAATCACCATGACTCGCATCGTTTGTGTCGGCATTACCGTGCTGGATCGCATCTGGTATCTCGATGATTTACCTAAGGAAGGTGGGAAATATGTCGCAAAGGACTATACGGAAGTGGGGGGCGGCCCGGCGGCAACTGCGGCTGTGGCGGCGGCAAAACTGGGTGCGGAAGTGGATTTTATTGGCCGGGTGGGGGACGACGATACCGGCAGACGGCTGCTTGCGGAGCTGGAATCCCTGGGGGTGAAGACCCGTTACACCCGCGTATTTAAGGGTGCCCGATCGTCACAATCGGCGGTGCTGGTGGACGCGGGCGGAGAACGAGTGATTGCCAACTATCCCAGCCCCGATCTCCCTGCCACGGCAGACTGGCTGCATGAAATCGACTTCTCGCAATGGGATATCGTGTTAGCAGACGTGCGCTGGCATGACGGGGCAAAACAGGCGTTTACCCTGGCCCGTCAGCAGGGCGTTCCTACTTTGCTTGATGCCGACGTTACCCCGCAGGACATCGCGGAGCTGATAGCCTTAAGCGACCACGCGGCCTTCTCCGCGCCGGGCCTGCGGCGACTAACTCAGTTGGATAAAGCAGAAGATGCTCTTAAAAAAGCACAAATGCTCACAAATGGACATGTGTATGTCACTCAGGGGCGAGACGGCTGCTACTGGCTGGAAAACAGCGCCTTGTGTCATCAATCCGGCTTTGAGGTGAACGTGGTGGATACCACCGGCGCGGGCGACGTTTTCCACGGCGCGCTGGCGTTCAGCCTGGGACAGCAATCCACCGCCGCAGACGCCGTGCGTTTTGCCAGCGCCGTCGCAGCCCTGAAATGCACAAAGCCCGGCGGGCGCGCGGGTATACCCGACTGTGATCAAACCCGCTCTTTTTTGTCACTTTTTGTATAAAATGCGGAGCGTGATGGTTTTCAGAGGACAGCCCATGAGCCTTACCGAACTGACCGGCAACCCGCGTCACGATCAGCTGCTGACGCTGATTGCCGATCGCGGCTATATGAACATTGATGAACTGGCGCAGCTGCTGGACGTGTCGACGCAAACGGTGCGCCGGGATATCCGTAAGCTCAGCGAGCAGGGGCTGATCACGCGTCATCACGGCGGCGCGGGCAGGGCATCCAGCGTGGTAAACACGGCGTTCGAGCAGCGCGAAGTGTCGCTTACCGAAGAGAAGCGGGCGATAGCCGAAGCCATTGCGGACTATATTCCCGATGGCTCAACTATTTTCATCACCATCGGCACGACCGTAGAGCACGTTGCCCGGGCGCTGCTTAACCATAATCATCTGCGCATCATCACCAACAGCCTGCGGGTGGCGCATATTCTGTATAAGAACCCGCGCTTTGAAGTGATGGTGCCGGGCGGCACGCTGCGCCCGCACAACGGCGGCATTATCGGGCCTGCGGCGACGGCGTTTGTGTCTGGTTTTCGGGCGGACTATCTCGTGACCAGCGTCGGTGCGATTGAGCACGACGGCGCGATGATGGAGTTTGACGTGAATGAAGCCAGCGTGGTGAAAACCATGATGGCCCACTCTCGCCACATTTTGCTGGCGGCCGATCATACGAAATTTAACGCATCCGCCGCGGTGGAAATTGGCAACGTGGCGCAGACAACGGCTCTTTTCACCGATGAGATGCCCGGCTCGGCGCTGCAAAATCATCTGAAATCCAGCAAGGTTGAAACGGTGCTGGCCTGTACCAGCGATGATATCGCCTGAAGCAAAAAGCCGCTGATTTCTCAGCGGCTTTTTTGTTATTTGAAGCTGTATTTTATTCCCAGCATTCCCTGCGTATCGCTGTAGCCTTTATCGCCAATCTGCTGTGCCACATTGCCCCAGACGCTAAGCTGCGGGGTAATCTGCCCCTCTACGCCCATCTTTAACTCACCAATATTGCGCGTACCGCGCATCTCATTGCTAACGTCATCCATGCGGATGCGCGTGGTCTGGGTATTGTGGATCCAGTTCGCTTCAATAAACGGCTGGAAGGTGCGTGATTTAGCGTCATCCATCGCGTTATGTCCGCTGATATAGGCCTTCACGCCGAGACGCGTCATCAGGTTGCCCTGGGTTTCGTCTTTCACCCGCGTGCCGTTACGCTCGCGATGGTCGTCAGCCTGCACGTCCATCCAAACGGCCTGCGCCTTCGGCTGGATCCAGTAGCTGTTGCGGCCGCTTTCACCCACCTTAACGCTATAGCCCGCTTCGACAGAGGCGGTTATGCCGCTGGAGCGATAACGCTCGGTCGCCTGGTCCTGCCCCATCACCTTATTGTCAAACCAGTTATACAGCACCCAGCTATCAACGTAGGTGCCGCTTTTATCGGCTTCGTTTGCGTACCAGGTACCGTACAGACCTACGCTATAGCCATTCACTTCGCCACGTGAGTGGTATCCGGTCAGGCTGGAGGCGCTCCGGCTTTGGCTGTTACCGTAGCCCACCATCAGGCCAAGATGCCAGCGGTCCAGGCCATCTGTGCTCCATTGGGCGATATCGCCACCCAACTGCAGCACGTAACGGTTGGCTGTCGTTTTTAGCTGGCCGCTGCCGTCGTTGAAACGCGCATGCCCGCCGACGTTTCGCATCCAAAGGCTCGTCACTTTTTGCTCGCCGGTGAGCATGTCGGTGTACTGCGTTTCACCCAGACGATCGTGCAGGCGGGTCATAAACAGCGTATTTGCCGCATAGCTGTTTGCCTGATAGCTGCCAAATTCTGGGCGATACTGATGCTCGCTTTTCGGCGGCGCAGGTGGCGGTACCGGTTCTTGCGGCGGAATCACCGGGTCGACGGGCGGATCTACCGGGACGACAGGCGGATCTACCGGGACGACAGGCGGGTCGACAGGGTCAACAGGTGGATCCACCGGGTCAACAGGCGGGTCTACCGGTTCAACTGGCGGATCTACCGGGTCAACAGGAGGATCTACCGGGTCGATTGGTGGGTCAACGGGTTCAGCCAGGCTGGTCAGAAACCAGTTCTTACCTTTCTGCACAACGTTATAGTCATAACCCCCCGCTACGATACGGCTGGCCTTCTCAAACGTTCCCTCCGAGTTGCCGCCAACGCTGACTATTTCAATCCCTTCAACGGTTTGTGCGCCTGCACCACCAATGTTGTTTACGTCAACCGCGGTACGACCGGATGTGTTTCCTTCAACAATCAGCCTGTCAGTTTCAGAGGTATCGTCAGACAGCACGGTATTGAAAACCAGCTTGCCGCCGTTGCCTGTGTAATCCTCGTTGATGGTCAGGGTTTGCCAGGCCGCGTCCTCAGCATGCTGGAAATTTATCGTGCCGCCCGCGTTCAGGGTCAGGCTGGTCAGCGTTGAGCTGTCGCGCATATTCCAGACGGCATCATTCATCGTAAGCGCGAGAGTACCGGTCCCGGCAGTGTTGCTTTCTATGTACGATGCTCCGTTCCACAGCGAGCTGTTACCCATTGTCAGCGTAATGGTACTGTTTTGTGCCGGAAGGGTACTATTGGCCGCGACGCCACCTGCGGCGAGGATATCGCCGTTAAGGAGGAATTTTCCGCCTGCAGAGGCATCAATAATTCCGCCATTGCTGGCGTTCAGGGCATAGCTACCCTGGTCGCGCTGGCCTGCGGTGGTAATGGTTGCCCCACCGTCGAGCGTTATCACGCCGCGTGACCAGGCATACATCCCGTGCGGCGCCTGGGCGGAGCTGCTGGTTTTCTCGCTGCTGTTGACCGCAATGGTGACGTTATCTCCCACATTTACCGCTGCTGTGTAAGCGTAGATGCCATGCGCGCTGGCACCGTTGGTGGTGATGGTCGCGCCTTCATCAAGGGTGATGGTTGACGAGCCGGTAGAGTACACGCCGGAGGCATTGGCTGCGTCGGTGGTAATGGTCGCTTTTTTTCCCAGCTCGATTCTGGAGGCAGAACCCGCATACAGGCCGTAGGCCGAGGTGCCATACGTTTCGATGGTGGCCTCATCCCCCAGACGGACGGATGAGCCGCTCTGGTTGGTACGAATCCCCTCGGCGTAGGTACCCCGCGTCACAATATGCGCACGATCGCCGACGACAATGTTATTTTTGGCCTTCGAGGCATCATTCAGTGCATAGGCGCTAATACCGCGACCGGTACTGCCGGTGGTTTCGATATAGAGATCGTCACCCACATAAATATTGGCGGAGCCGAGAGAACCCTGGCTGAAGGAGCTGTACCCGGCATTGATGCCATCGCCGCTTTGGCCATTAACGTAAATGTGGGTGCGGTCGCCGGTAATGATAAACACCGGATTATTCGGCGTGTTCATACCGTGGGTACGAATACCGTCGACATCTTTACCGTTATTGGCAGCCACTTTTGACTGGGTACGAATAGTCAGGTCGTCACCAAATATCACCCCCGGGCTGCCGGACGTGGAGTTCTGAATAACGGTCACGGAGTGCTCAAAGGCTTCCGCCCCCGGCCCTTCGAGAGTGATCCCATCCCCGTAGACTGGAATATTGCCAGGGCTGTACTGGTAGACATAGTTAGGATCGCTGGTATTTTTGCTAAAGTTCGCGTTTGCCGTTGCAGGAATCAGCGCCTGTATTTCCGCAGGCAAATCCGTTACTGCTCCGGTGGCTGGTAAATTAGCAAAATCGATAACTGCAGCATTCGCGGTAAATAGCGCTGACGATAGTGCCAGCGAAATCGCAACGGCGACAGGTGAATGTTTCAATAAATATGGCATAACTGCCCCCTTTCTTTCAGGCGTAAAACATCCTCCACACCATTAAATGTGGGCATGTTAAGAAGTTGAAATTACAAAATAGAAACGAGTATTTTATGAATGCTGGTACCTAACTTCCTCTCTAATCGTATTTTATGAACGTAAATTTTTTTTACATCAATGCTGGTTGTTTTTATTATCTCCCGGAGGCACACCCCTGAAATAAGTCTGTTAAGTAAAGTGAATTCAACAGTGTTCAGGGTATTACCACGCCTGCTGCTCACTCGCCTGCCGGAAAAAAGATGGTTAATTTTTTCCTGCAATATAGCGTCATCGTCATCTGAATAAATAATTCCCTTTATTTCACTGTGGTGAGCGAAAAAATAGTGAGCCAACGCCTCCAGTTTACGGTCCGCGATAAGCACGATGTGCATGTTAGTCATCGCCAGATGTTCAATCCATTGCGGATCGACAAGCAGGCGCAGGTTATACATCGAAAAATCCACAAAAATAAATCCGCGTAATAAATGATTCTTGTTCCCAGACAATATTTTATTTTCTACTGCAAGTTGCAGGAAATGATTTCCCACCGGCCAAACTGCGAAGGAGGCGCTGCCACAGTATTGTGAGCGCACCGTGTTATCCGGAAATAACTGACAGGACAATTCGCAGCTTATACAGCGGACAACCTTTTGAGACGATGTTATCATCCAGTCCACTCCTGTCTTATTTTCATTATCAATATTTCACTGCCTTTCAAATGTGTCAATCTTGAAACATATCCAGCGTTTATGTCGTATTTATGAGAAATAATGCCAAAGAAAATAAATTCCTGGCTGTCTCAATTCTTGCAGGCCGCAGACATAGCGACAGAACATTGATTGTCAGACCTTACCCAGGAATATTCATCAACCCATTAAGATTATTCGGCAAAAACAACCCCGGAAGGAAATTGACGAAATAGCACTAATAGCTAAAGATTCGTCACCTCGATCTGCCTGAACGTCAGTCTTTTCTCAACGTGTGGCTCAATATAATTATTTGGCCTGGTGAAGTGTAATGAAATCTCATTATGTCCTTTTAGCTGAGGCTCACCTAAGAAAACCGACTTGTAATCAATTGAAAAATAATGCGATGTTTCTAATCTTAGGTACAGGTGTGTCGCGCTCTGATCCTTCTGACCTATACTGTTGTTAAATATACGTATGTTTTTTGGGTTTGTGGGGTTAAATATTGTTATTGCAGAGGAAAGTAAAATTGTATCTTATTAACAAGCTGGTCGAGTATGACCCGGAAAACAAAACCCTGGCGAATCATATTACCGGGCGCACGATACATTTGCAGCTTCCTGCCAATCTCTGCTTTCTTTATCTCGTTACCCATCCTGGCGAAATAATTTCGCAAAATCAGTTAATGGTGGTGGGATGGGGTGAGCGTAACGATGTCACCACACCGAATACCTTTTACCAGGCCATTTTGACATTGCGCAATGCGCTGGCTGAGGTGGGGTTACCGCGCGATACGGTAAAAACGATTTCGCGTCGCGGGCTGACGCTTTCCGAAGCCACCCAGGTTGAAGTATTTACCCCAACCGCCGAGCCGGTAATTGCCAGTGAAGACGCGGCAATAGCCGAAGGCACCGCGATGAAGAAGCCGGCGTGGTTAATAATAGCCACCGCTACGCTTTTTCTGATCGCGCTTATTAACGGGGTCATATTATATAAACATCACCAGAACATGCCGTTTAGTCACTACATTCCACTTTCAATGGGCAGCACGACCAACGCTTGCCAACTCTTTTATGCACCTAATGAACATATGCAGGACCATTACCTTCGCTTGTTAAAAAATTATCCCAGCCTGTGTGCCGGAAACCGATACGTTTTTCTCATCGGCTATAGTAAAACGGAGCGAATCGCGGCGTTTGTCTGTAATAACGATGCGCGACATGACGCGGCAGCGTTATGTACCACGCATTATTTTTGGGCGCATGAGCAATGATGACACTCGGGAATCGTATTTTTTTGCTGGCGGCGTTGCTGGGGGCTGCTATTACCAGCGGCTGGCTAGCGTATTCGCATTTTTCGAGTGCGCCGATACGCTGTACAGGTGATGTGGAGTGGACGATTGGTAAAAATCGATTTGTAGGTACAGTTTCATGGCGTATGCAGCATCGGGAAGGGACCGCTGTCATTAACGGTAAACTGTTTGGTCACGTGATTTCTGAAGTCAACCGCACCATCTATTTCCACTACAGCGATCACCAGAACGCGCGCGTATTAAATAACGATCGTATTGTTAAAACCTTCGCCGATAGTGCGGATGAGGCTGATATCAATGCAACGCTACCGGGTTTTTATCGCACGCCGGGAAGAGATCTGAGCCTGATGATTGATGAGTACCGTGGAGCGTGGCTTTTTGCCGCGTCAAACGTCCCTTCGCTGTACTGCCGTAAAAACGCGCCGTAAAAATCATTCGCACACCTTAGACGGCACGCATAGTCAAATCTCGTGATTCCCGCTACAGTTATCTCTCCACGGCGAAAGGAGATAAACATGCTTTATATCTTTGACTTAGGAAACGTAATCGTCGATATCGATTTTAACCGGGTGCTGGGTGCCTGGAGCGACTTTAGCCGTGTGCCGCTGGCGACGTTAAAGCAGGATTTCGCGATGGGTGAGACCTTCCATCAGCATGAACGCGGCGAGATTAGCGATGAAGAGTTTGCTGAACGCTTCTGCCAGGAGATGGGGCTTTCGTTAAGCTATGAACAATTTTCTCACGGCTGGCAGGCGGTATTCGTCGCGATCCGTCCGGAAGTGATCGACATTATGCACAAACTGCGCGAGCAGGGGCACCGGGTGGTCGTGCTGTCTAACACCAACCGTCTGCACACGACCTTCTGGCCAGAGGAATACCCCGAAGTTAAGGCGGCGGCAGATAAGATCTATCTTTCGCAAGAGATGGGTATGCGTAAGCCTGAAGCGCGAATTTATCAGGCTGTTTTGCAGGCAGAGGGATTCACCGCGGCCGATGCGGTCTTTTTCGATGACAACGCCGATAATATAGAGGGAGCTAACCAGTTGGGTATCACGTCAATTCTGGTGACCGGAAAAGAGACGATACCGAACTACTTTGCGAAGCAGTTATGCTAAAAACCGTTCATCAAAAAGCCACGCATCATACTCGCCCGCTGAGGGCCTGGCTGAAGCTGCTCTGGCACCGCATTGATGAGGACAACATGACCACGCTGGCGGGTAACCTCGCCTACGTGTCGTTGCTCTCATTAGTGCCGCTGGTGGCGGTTATCTTTGCGCTCTTTTCCGCTTTCCCGATGTTCGCGGACGTTAGCCTGCAGCTTCGCCATTTCGTCTTCGCGAACTTCATCCCTGCCACCGGGGATGTTATCCAGAACTACATCGAGCAGTTTGTTGCCAACTCCAGCAAAATGACGGCGGTGGGGGCGTGCGGCCTTATCGTCACCGCGTTGCTGCTGATGTACTCCATCGACAGCGCGCTTAACACCATCTGGCGAAGCAAAAAAATCCGTCCTAAGGTCTATTCCTTTGCCGTCTACTGGATGATTTTAACGCTGGGGCCGTTGCTGGCTGGGGCGAGCCTGGCAATCAGTTCGTATCTTCTCTCCTTGCGCTGGGCGAGTGATTTAAACAGCGTGATTGATAACGTGCTGCGTATTTTTCCGCTGATCCTGTCCTGGCTCTCGTTCTGGCTGCTCTATAGCGTTGTACCGACCACGCGCGTGCCTAACCGCGATGCGGTAGTTGGGGCGCTGGTGGCGGCAGTGCTTTTTGAACTGGGTAAAAAAGGGTTTGCCCTTTACATCACCATGTTCCCGTCTTATCAGCTGATTTACGGCGTGCTGGCGGTGATCCCCATTTTGTTTGTCTGGGTTTACTGGACCTGGTGTATCGTCTTGCTTGGTGCCGAAATAACTGTCACTCTCGGCGTATACCGCGAACTTAAAAAAGCAGCAGAAGCTGAAAAACAATTAGAAGCAGACCAACCATGATTGCATTGATACAGCGCGTAACCCGTGCCAGCGTCACCGTGGAGGGAGAGGTGACGGGTGAAATTGGCCCAGGACTTTTGGTGTTGTTAGGTGTCGAAAAGGATGATGACGAACAAAAAGCGAACCGCTTATGCGAGCGCGTGCTGGGCTACCGCATATTCAGCGATGCGGAAGGCAAGATGAATCTGAACGTCCAGCAGGCGGGCGGCAGCGTGCTGGTGGTTTCCCAGTTTACGCTGGCAGCGGATACCGAGCGCGGCATGCGCCCGAGTTTCTCTAAAGGCGCCGCGCCGGATCGTGCAGAAGCACTTTACGAATATTTTGTTGAGCGTTGTCGCCAACAGGAAATGAATACGCAAACCGGACGATTCGCTGCAGATATGCAGGTCTCGCTGGTGAACGATGGCCCCGTCACATTCTGGCTCCAGGTATGAGCATACTTACGGCATGGCCGCGGGTAACAAGAGAGAGTACAGCTATGTATCACCTTCGAGTACCGCAAACGGAAGAAGAGTTAGAAGCGTATTACCAGTTCCGCTGGGAAATGCTGCGCAAGCCACTGCATCAGCCAAAAGGATCTGAACGCGACGCCTGGGATGCGATGGCCCATCATCAGATGGTGATGGACGAAGAGGGTAACCTCGTCGCCGTCGGGCGACTGTATATCAACGCTGATAACGAAGCGTCGATTCGTTTTATGGCGGTTCACCCTTCCGTGCAGGATAAAGGGCTGGGGACGCTAATGGCGATGACGCTGGAGTCCGTCGCCCGTCAGGAAGGCGTTAAGCGCGTCACCTGTAGCGCCCGGGAAGATGCCGTGGAGTTTTTTGCCAAACTCGGTTTTGTTAACCAGGGTGAAATCACCGCTCCGCAAACCACGCCGATTCGCCACTTTTTGATGATCAAACCCATCGCCACGCTGGACGATATTCTTCATCGCGCGGACTGGTGCGGGCAGCTGCAGCAGGCCTGGTATGAACACATCCCTCTGAGTGAAAAGATGGGCGTGCGCATTCAGCAGTACACCGGGCAAAAATTCATTACCACCATGCCGGAAACCGGCAATCAGAACCCTCACCACACCCTGTTTGCCGGCAGCCTGTTTTCCCTGGCGACGCTCACCGGCTGGGGGCTGATCTGGCTAATGCTGCGCGAGCGGCATCTTGGCGGCACCATTATTCTGGCCGATGCCCACATCCGCTACAGTGCGCCTATCAGCGGCAAGCCGAGCGCGGTGGCGGACCTTGGCGCGCTGGGCGGCGATCTTGATCGTCTGGCACGTGGCCGCAAAGCGCGCGTGCAGATGCAGGTTGAGCTGTTCGGCGATGAAACGCCGGGCGCGGTGTTTGAAGGCACCTATATCGTTCTTCCTGCGAAGCCGTATGGGGCGTATGAAGAGGGGGGGAACGAGGAAGAATAACGGTCTTCTGGAAAGCGGCTCGCAAATACACATCGTAGCAGGACGTATCCTTCGCTTTATTCGGCGTATCCCATTAACGTAATCAGCAAGGGGTACGTCATTGACGTACATTAGACATTTGTTACTATAAGCCAATGGCGTATGTTTAATGCTATTCATTGAAACGGACATTTTCACAGAAGACGTCAAAACGTTACTGGATGACGACGAATATCATCGGTTCCAGATATTCCTGGCGACACAACCGGAGTACGGCGATGTTATCCAGAATACGGGAGGCTTGCGAAAGATTCGCTGGCTTGCTGGCGGAAAGGGAAAGCGTGGTGGAGTCAGAGTTATCTATTTTTACCGTACGTGTGAGTTTGAAATCAGACTGCTGCTCATCTATCGCAAAGGGATTAAAGATGACCTGTCTGCGGGGGAGAAAGCTATTCTGAAAAAGATGATAGAGAGGTGGTAAATGGATAAGGCGCTGTTTGAGCGATTAACCCAAAGCGTTGGGCAAATGAACGAGATTGCCGAGGGCCAACGCGAGCCGTCGCGTATCTTTCAAATCGAGGCGATGAAAATAAAAGAAATTCGTCAGGCATCCGGGTTGTCGCAGAGTAAATTCGCGACCTTAATCTCTGTCAGCGTTGATACATTGCGTAACTGGGAACAAGGCAGACGCTCGCCTACAGGCCCGGCTAAAGCGCTTTTGCGCGCTATTGCTAACGATCCTCAACATGTCATCCCTGCGCTATCGCAGTAATTAGCCCGGTTGCACTGAGGCTCACCGGGCTTTTATGGAGATTACTCCCCTTCACCCGGGAACAGGAACGGGTTGATCGAGCTGCGGGCAAAGCCCTCCTGCTCCATCTTCGCATCCAGAATCAGCGAGGCGAGATCGTCCGCCACCGCTTCGACTTTCGGGTCTTTTTCCTGATACAGGATCTTCAGGTAGGTTCCGCAGTCGCCGCAGCTTTCGGCTTTCACCGCCGCGTCTTCATTTTCCAGCGACCAGTAGTTGAGATCGCGAGTCTGCTCGCAGTTGCTGCACTTCACGCGCACCACGTGCCACTCGGTTTCACACAGGTTGCAGTGCAGGTAGCGCAGCCCCTGCGTGGTCCCAATCTGCACCATGCTGGAGACCGGCATTGAGCCGCAGACCGGGCAGAACTGGCGCGCCTCGCCGTATTCGGCGCGGGCTTTGCCCGGCATCAGGCTCGCCATTTGCGCCCAGTAGAGCGACAGCGCGGCCCAGATAAACGGCGCTTTATCGCTGCTGACCAGCGAGAAGTCGGAGGCAAACAGCGCGCTCGCCATCTCTTCCAGCTCCAGGTCGGAGGCTTTTTCCAGATTCTCGATGACCGCCAGCGCCGTGCCGCTCATCTCCGGCTTCAGCTCGGCAATCAGCGAATGCAGCAGCTTATGCCAGTGCTTGTCGCGCGGCAGGACGTGAATATCCAGCGGCGGCTTGCCCTGCTCGTTAGCTTCTTTGATGCGCGCGGTCAGGTCCATTTGCAGCGGGTGGTCGTACAGCACCACCTCCTGCGCATGGGCGACCAGCGCGGCAAAGCGCAGAAAATCGCCCAGCGGGTTGTTCTCTGCCAGCTCGCGCAGACGCTCTGCGCGGCGGTTGTAGAGGTTCTTGAGTCTGGGGAATAACAACGGCGGAATATACTCCGCCGTACGTTTCTCGCTCGACCCCAGCTCATCTTGCGGGATTATGCGAATACTCATTCAGATGACTTTTCCTGTTTCTGGCGGACTTCACGGTACCAGCGCGGGTGATGTTTCTTCGCCCACGTTTTGGTTACCCATCCTTCCACCATCGCGGTAATGGTGCCTTTCACCCAGAGGGCGGCGTAAATATGCACCATGATAACCACAATTAACGCCACTGCGGCAAATGAATGCAGCATTAGCGCAAATCGGATCACCGGGATTGAGAAAGCAGGCGCAAAGTACGGACGCCAGATGATCACGCCGCTCACCAGCAACAGGACCAGGAAGATAATCGCCGCCCAGAATACGCATTTCTGGCCGAAGTTATAACGCCCGGTATCACCCACTTCCTCGTTGACGACGATCTTACGAATATTCTTCGCCCAAAAGATATCATCCCGATTGATTAGGTTATGGTGCCAGTAGCGGAAAAACATGATGATAAACGAGGCAAACATCACCACACCCACGAACGGGTGAAGGATGCGCGCCAGCTGCGGCGTGCCCAGGATCTGCATCAGCCAGTTGAAGGAGGGGAAGAAGAACCCCAGCCCGCTTATCGCCGCCAGCATGAAGCAGAAGGCGGTGACCCAGTGGTTGATGCGTTCCGGCGCGGTGTAGCGCACGATGGTGTCACGTTTTCTCATTTGCGCACCTCGTCTTTCTCTTCATGCAGGTTGTCGTCTTCCTCTTCCGCACGGTTCGGACCGACGCCGACGTAGTGGAAGATGCTCGCTGCGAAGGTGGCAGCAAAGCCCACCGCGGCCAGCGGTTTCCAGATGCCTTTCCAGAACTTCACGGTGGCGCTGATTTCCGGGTTCTCCGGCAGGCCGTGATACAGGTTCGGCTTGTCGGCGTGGTGCAGCACGTACATCACGTGCGTACCGCCAACCCCGGCCGGATCGTACAGGCCCGCGTTGTCGTAACCACGGGTTTTCAACTCGCCCACGCGCTCTGCCGCCAGCGTTTTCATATCCTCTTTGGAGCCAAAGTGGATAGCGCCGGTTGGGCAGGTCTTCACGCATGCAGGCTCCTGGCCCACGTTAACGCGGTCCACGCACAGGGTGCATTTGTAGACGCGGTTGTCTTCCGGGTTCAGGCGCGGCACGTCGAACGGACAGCCCGCGATGCAGTAGCCGCAGCCAATGCACTGCTCGGACTGGAAGTCGACGATGCCGTTGGCATACTGAATGATAGCCCCTTCTGACGGACACGCCTTCAGGCAGCCCGGATCCGCGCAGTGCATACAGCCGTCTTTGCGGATAAGCCATTCCAGTTTGTCGTTCTGCTCCACTTCCGAGAAACGCATTACCGTCCAGGACTTGGCGGTCAGGTCTGCCGGGTTGTCGTACACCCCGACGTTGTGACCCACTTCGTCACGGATGTCGTTCCACTCAGAGCAGGCCACCTGACAGGCTTTACAGCCGATACAGGTGGTCACGTCGATCAGCTTCGCCACTTCCTGCTGGTGGTCCCGCGCCTGAGGCGCGGGCGTGAAACCGTTAGTCGCGGAACGACGGATAATGTCTTGAGATTGATAAGCCATAAGTCGTCTCCGTTACACCTTTTCCACGTTCACGAGGAAGGCCTTAAACTCCGGCGTCTGCGTGTTCGCATCACCGACGAACGGCGTCAGGGTGTTCGCAATGAACCCTTTCTTCGCCACGCCCTCATAACCCCAGTGAATTGGGATGCCGATGGTATCCACCTGCTGACCGTGAACGTTCAGCGTGCGAATACGCTTGGTCACCACCGCCTTGGCCTTGATGTAGCCGCGGTTAGAGGAGACCTTCACGGTATCGCCATGGGCAATGCCGAGCTTGTTCGCCAGCTTCTCGCCGATCTCCACAAACTGTTCCGGCTGCGCGATGGCGTTAAGCAGCGCGTGCTTGGTCCAGTAATGGAAGTGTTCGGTCAGACGGTAGGTGGTGCCCACGTACGGGAACTTGTCTTTTTTACCCAGCGCTTCAAAGTCGCCCTTGAAGATACGCGCTGCCGGGTTAGAGACCACGTTCGGGTGCAGCGGGTTGGTGCCCAGCGGCGTCTCAAACGGCTCGTAATGTTCCGGGAACGGCCCTTCCGCCATCTTATCGATAGCAAACAGACGGCCCATCCCTTCAGGCTGCATGATAAACGGCCCGACGTCGCTGCCTGGTGCGGCAGTGCTGTAGTCCGGAATATCCACGCCGCCCCATTTCGCGCCGTCCCACTTCAGCAACTGACGCTTCGGATCCCACGGGTTACCCTGCGGGTCAGCGGAGGCACGGTTATAGAGGATGCGGCGGTTCAGCGGCCATGCCCATGCCCAGCCCAGCGTATTGCCGAGGCCCGACGGGTCGGCGTTGTCACGGTTGGCCATCTGGTTGCCTTTCGGCGTCCAGCTACCGGCAAAGATCCAGCAGCCGCTGGAGGTGGTACCGTCATCGCGCAGGTGGGCGAAGGTGCTGAGCTGGTCGCCTTTCTTCGCCAGAACCGCGCCGGTGACCGGGTCGATAACGTCCGCCAGCGCCTTACCGTTGCTCTCCATGGCCACTTCTTCCGGCGCAGGATTTTCCGGCGTCGAGTAGTTCCAGGTCATGTTCAGCACCGGCTCAGGGTTCGCGCCGCCTTCTGCCGCATACATCTTACGCAGGCGTAAGAAGATACCGGCCAGGATCTCGCCGTCGTTCATGGCGATGCCCGGGGCGTCCGCGCCTTTCCAGTGCCACTGCAGCCAGCGGCCGGAGTTGACGATAGAACCGTTCTCTTCCGCGAAGCAGGTAGACGGCAGGCGGAACACTTCGGTCTGAATCTTCGACGGATCGACGTCGTTCGACTCGCCGTGGTTCTGCCAGAAGGTCGAGGTCTCGGTGTTGAGCGGGTCAATCGTTACCAGGAACTTCAGCTTCGAGAGAGACTCGACAACCTTGTTCTTGTTCGGGAACGACGCCACCGGGTTAAAGCCCTGGCAGATATAGCCGTTGACCTGGCCCTGGTGCATCATTTCGAAGTACTGGAGAACGTCGTAACCTTTGTCCCACTTCGGCAGCCAGTCAAAGCCCCAGCTGTTTTCCGCCGTCGCTTTGTCGCCGTAGAAGGCTTTCATCAGCGAGACGAAGAACTTCGGATAGTTGCCCCAGTAGTTCACCTGGCCTTCGAGCAGCGGTTTTGGCGTGCTGGCCGTCAGGTAGGTCTGCAGGTCAGTCTGTTTCTCGCTTGGCAGGTTCATGTAACCCGTCAGGCTCTGAGACAGCAGGCCGAGGTCGGTCAAACCCTGGATGTTAGAGTGACCGCGCAGGGCATTCACGCCGCCGCCTGCCATCCCCATGTTGCCGAGCAGCAGCTGCACCATTGCCATCGTACGGATGTTCTGCGCGCCGATGGAGTGCTGCGTCCAGCCGAGTGCATACAGGAACGACGCGGTTTTGTCCTTCGCGCTGGTCTCCGCGATCAGCTCGCAGACCTTCAGGAAGTCCGCCTTCGGCGTGCCGCAGATGTTCTCAACAACGTCCGGCGTGTAGCGGGAAACGTGCTCTTTCAGCAGGTTCCATACGCAGCGCGGGTGTTGAAGAGTGGTGTCGCGCTTCGCAAAGCCTTTCTCATCCAGCTCGTAGTTCCAGCTGGTTTTGTCGTACTTGCGTTTTTCAGCGTCGTAACCGCTAAACAGGCCATCTTCGAAGTGGTAATCCTCACGCACGATCAGGCTGGCGTTGGTATAGGCTTCGGTGTATTCGCGGTTGTATTTTTCGTGGGTTATCAGGTACAGCAGTACGCCTGACAGGAAAGTAATGTCAGTACCTGAACGAATAGGGGTGTAGAAATCCGCCACTGACGCAGTACGCGTGAAGCGGGGATCGATCACAATCAGTTTCGCACCGTTGTGGATTTTGGCTTCCATCGCCCAGCGGAACCCGACCGGGTGCGCTTCAGCGGCGTTACCGCCCATCACCACAATGAGGTTGGCGTTCTTGATGTCGACCCAGTGGTTGGTCATCGCACCGCGACCAAATGTTGGAGCAAGACTTGCTACCGTTGGTCCGTGTCAGACACGCGCCTGGTTGTCGACCGCGAGCATACCGAGTGCGCGCGTGAATTTCTGGGTTAAATAGCCGGTTTCGTTGCTGGAGGCAGAAGCACACAGCATCCCGGTGGAGAGCCAGCGGTTGACCGTGACGCCGTCGGCGTTCTTCTCAATAAAGTTGGCATCGCGGTCTTCTTTAATATGTTTTGCGATGCGGTCAAACGCCTCTTCCCAGCTGATTTGCTGCCATTTATCGGAGCCAGGCGCGCGATATTCCGGGAATTTCAGACGGCTTTCGGAGTGGATAAAGTCCACCAGACCGGCCCCTTTCGGGCACAGCGCGCCGCGGTTGACCGGATGGTCCGGGTCGCCTTCGATATGGAAAATAGACGCTTTGGCGTTTTTCGCACCGTCGCCGAGGCTATACATCAACAGCCCACAGCCGACGGAGCAGTACGTACAGGTGTTACGGGTTTCGCGGGTGCGCAGCAGTTTGTACTGCCGCGTTTCCGCCAGCGCTACGCCGGGCGCAAAGCCCAGTGCCGCCGCCGTGGTGCCTGCCATACCGCCAGCGCAGATCTTAAAGAACTGCCTTCTGCTGACCTGCATGGGTCACTCCTTGTTCGACATTGCTTATATATGTAGTTTTAACTTCGCGGTTGAGAATTGACCGCAAAGGAGAAAAATTTGCGTTAATCCCTCATTTCTCCGAGGGATATCATCAGAATACCACAATGTCGGTATACCTGTTCCAACGGCGTTAATACAAAGTGAACGTATTATCACTGTGTTGATTATAAAGTGTGACACTGATCACACTATAAGCTCTGCATGTTAAAGGGGTGTAGCGGGGGTCGAGTTGCACCTCTTCTTAATGAGTAGGACAATGAGTGTCGAAAAGTTGATCCATACTATGCGTAAGGCCTGCGGTTTATGCTGCAATAGCAGGCTTACTTCCGTGGTTGTTCAGGAATACCGCTGTGTCTAAACAAAACCGTGCTACCCGCTCATCGCCACTGCCTGCGGGCATTGTGGAAATGTCGGTACGCAGACCGCCCCACATTACCCATGCCACACCCGATTTTCTGGCTGAAGAAGTGCCCGTTGCCCTCGTTTACAACGGTATTTCGCACGTGGTGATGATGGCCTCACCCAAAGATCTCGAACTGTTCGCCATCGGTTTTTCCCTCTCAGAAGGCATCATTTCGCACCCGCAGGAGATCTACGGCATGGACGTGGTTCAGGCGTTTAACGGTCTTGAAGTGCAAATCGAACTCTCCAGCCGCCGCTTTATGGGGCTGAAAGAGCGCCGCCGCGCGCTGGCCGGGCGTACCGGGTGCGGTGTCTGTGGTGTTGAGCAGCTTAATGATATTGGCAAGCCCGTTGCGCCACTGCCGTTTACCCAGACCTTCAATCTGGCACATCTCGACCGTGCGCTGGAAAATCTCAACGATGTTCAGCCCATCGGCCAACTGAGCGGCTGCACGCACGCGGCGGCGTGGGTATTGCCGTCAGGAGATATTGCTGGAGGGCATGAGGACGTGGGCCGCCACGTCGCGCTCGACAAGCTATTAGGCCGTCGTGCGGGGGAGAGCGATCTCTGGCAGCAGGGCGCGGCGCTTGTTTCCAGCCGCGCCAGCTATGAGATGGTGCAGAAGTCCGCGATGTGCGGCGTGGAAATTTTGTTTGCGGTGTCGGCGGCAACCACGCTGGCGGTGGAGGTGGCGGAGCGCTGCAATCTGACGCTGGTGGGGTTCTGCAAGCCGGGCAGGGCGACGATTTATACCCATCCGCAGCGGTTAATGGTTGATCAGTAATTTTGAACGATAATAGCAAATCCTTCCGCTTTTAGTTGTTCAGGATGAGGGCTAGTATTTATCTCATCAAGGCACGGTGCCTTACCTAAACAACTTAATGAAAGGGTTTATATCATGAAAAGCATCAAAACTTTTGTCGCTGTAATCGCTCTGGCTACTTCTTTCGGTTCTTTCGCTGCACAGACAGTGACCGCCTCTGCTTCCACCATTGATAGCGCAGAAGCGAAAATCGCGGCTCAGGCTCAGGAAGCGGGCGCGTCATCCTACAAAATTACCCAGGCGTTCACCGGTAACCGCGTACACATGACCGCTGAACTGAACAAATAATTTCGCTATACCGTCGAAAGAGCGCCCCTGGGGCGCTTTTTTAGTTTATACCCGCCAGACGCAGCAGCGCCGTCACCACCGCCGCCGCGACGATCACCACAATTAACGGCATTTTTCGCCATGCCAGGAACACCGCGAACCCCACACCCAGCACGCGCGCCATGCCCGCAAAATGTTCCCCTTCATAAAACGTGGTCGCCAGCGCGACGGAGAACAGCAAAACGGTAGCCGCATCGGAAAGCAGCGCCTGCGATCGTTCAGAGAGAGCCAGCCGGTTGCCCAGCTTTGCCCCGCCGAGACGCATCAGGTAGGTTCCGGCAGAAAGAATGGCGATGCCGAGAATAAAAAACGTCATGTTTTCCATTATTTTTTCCTCGCAGCGAGACCGAGTAACGAGAGCAGAACCGGTAAACCCACCGGGGCAAACGGCACGGCAGCCAGTGATAGCGCGGCACCGCTGCAGGCGCGGATCAGCGTGGTACGGTTTTTAAACGCGGGTACCACTAACGCCAGCAGGATCGCCGGAAACACCGCGTCCAGCCCGATGGTCTCCGGGTCCGGCAGCAGTTTACCGACCATGGCACCCAACAGCGCCCCCACCGGCCAGATAATCGCCACGCCTAAACCGCACAGCCAGTAGGCCGCTTTACGCTGCTCGGGCGTTTTTTGCGACAGGCCAAACACCACGCTTTCATCGTTCATGATGTGACAGCCGAGATAGCTCAAACCCCGTTTGCCCACCAGTTCACGCACCGTCACGCCAAACGGCACATGGCGCGCGTTGACCAGCAAACCGGCGGCCGCTGCCGCCAGCGGGTTACCTCCGCTTGCCACAATGCCGATAAACATAAACTCGGATGCGCCCGCCAGCACCGTGAGGGAAAGCACAAACGGCACCCACAGCGGAAAACCGTAGGCCATCGCCAGGGAGCCGTAAGACATGCCGACCACGCCTACCGCGAGGCAGACCAAAATTATCGCTTTTATCGTGTCGCCTTTCAGGCAAGAGAGGGGATTCTTCATATCATTTTAGCCATATCGAACGTATTTCCATTATAATGAACGCATCAAAATCGTTTTACAAGATGAACGAATCGTTCGTTATAGAGAGACAGAGGCCGTTTTTATGACGCAGCCAATCAGCGTGATCGCCAAAAGCCTGGTGCGGGAACGCCTGCGAACCGGGCTGTCACTGGCGGAAATTGCCCGCCGTGCCGGGATCGCCAAATCTACGCTTTCTCAGCTGGAGTCTGGCAACGGCAATCCTAGCCTGGAAACGCTCTGGTCGCTTTGCGTGGCGCTGGATATCCCGTTTGCCCGGTTACTGGAGCCGCAGCAGCCCGTCACGCAGGTGATCCGCCGCGGTGAGGGCACCAAGGTGGTTGCCGGGCAGGCAAACTACGAGGCGATTTTGCTGGCGGCGTGTCCGCCGGGCGCGCGTCGTGATATCTATCTGCTGCTGACGCAGCCGGGCGCAGACCGTATTTCCCAGCCGCATCCGCCGGGGTCGGTTGAGCATATTATCGTGACCCAGGGGCGGGCGATGGTCGGCCTGATCGACGCGGCGGAAGAACTCGGCCCGGGCGATTACATTTGCTACCCTGCCGATCAGCCGCATATCTTTAAGGCGCTGGAGCCAGACACCCACGCCCTTCTGGTGGCGGAACAAAATTAACGAAGATACGGAAAATCATGTCGCTCAAAGCCATTGCTAAAGAACTGGGGCTGTCCGTCACTACCGTCAGCCGCGCCCTCAACGGGTATGACGATGTTTCTGCTGAGACGCGCGCCCGCGTGGAGGCGGAGGCCCAGCGCCGTGGTTACCGACCTAATACGTTTGCGCGCCGCCTGAAGATGGGCAAAATTGATGCCGTCGGCCTCGTTTTTCCCGTGCATCCTGTTCCGCTCAATAACAGCGTTTTTATGGACATGGTCGGCGAAATTAGCCACGAACTGGCGCGACATGAGATCGACCTGCTGCTCATCGCCGACGATGATCTGGCGGATAAGCACAGCTATATGCGCATGGTGCAAAGCCGCCGCGTGGATGCGCTGATTGTGGCCCACACGCTGGATCACGATCCGCGACTTGAACAGTTACAGGCCGTCGGATTCCCTTTTCTGGCGCTTGGCCGCAGCCAGCTACCGCAGCCGTACGCGTGGTTCGACTTCGACAACTATGCTGGCACGTACCAGTCCACCCGCTGGCTGATTGAGAAAGGCCATCAGCGCATCGCCCTGCTGGGCGAAAGCAATAATCAGGCATTCATCACCCAGCGGCGACAGGGCTACCTGGACGCGCTGCGTGAAGCCGGGCTCTCCAGCGAATGGCTGCGCGCTATGCCCCCTTCGCGCCGCGTGGGGTATGCCACCACGAAAGAACTTCTCTCCCTGCCGCAGCCCCCCACGGCCATCATTACCGACTGCAACACCCACGGCGACGGCGCGGCGATGGCGCTGGCGGAACTGGGCCGCCTGACAGGCGAGAACGCCGTTGCGCTGGTGGTTTATGACGGACTTCCGCAGGACAGCATCGTTGATGCTGACGTGGCGGCAGTGATCCAGTCCACTCGTCAGGGCGTCGGAAAACAGATTGCCGATATGGTGCGCCAACTGATTAACGGCGACGACATCGAACGGCTCCAGGTGCTCTGGCAGCCGGAATTCTTCCCGGGCCAGACGGCCTAAACCGCGTAAATTTCCAAACCCGATCACAGATCCGAAACGTTTTGGTTTGTATCCGAAACGTTTCGGATCAACACTCAAGGCATCCCGACGACAGGAGATGTCTGATGCAAGATGCCATTTTACGACTCGAAAGCACCACGGTTGACGTGGTGATAAAAACCCAACCGTTCGCCGAAATTCTCTACTGGGGGCCGCACCTTCAGCACTTTTCGCCGCAGAATGTCGCTACGCTGGCGCGGCCGGTGGCAAACGGCAGGCTGGATGTGGACTCCCCGGTAACGCTGATGGCCGAGCTGGGGCACGGGCTGTTTGGCTCGCCCGGTATTGAGGGGCATCGCCAGGGGCTGGACGGTTCCCCGGTGTTTAAAACCACGCAGGTGCAGCAGGACGTAAACACCCTGACGATAACCGCCGAAGATGAATGCGCGGGACTGCGTCTGACCAGCGAGCTGACGCTGGAGGCCAGCGGCGTGCTGGTGGTGCGCCATGGAGTAACCAACCTGAAAGCGCAGGCGTGGCAGGTGGACCGATTCGCCGTCACGCTGCCGGTGGCCGAGCGCGCGCAGGAGGTTATGGCCTTTCACGGACGCTGGATCAGAGAATTTCAGCCGCACCGCGTCACGCTTGAACACGACAGCTTTATCATTGAAAACCGTCGGGGTAAAACGTCCCACGAACATTTTCCGGCGCTGATCGCCGGTACGCCATCGTTCAGCGAAATGCAGGGCGACGTCTGGGGCGTGCATCTGGGCTGGAGCGGCAACCACCGCCTGCGCGCCGAAGCGAAAACCGATGGTCGCCGTTATATACAGGCCGAAGCGCTTTACCTGCCGGGTGAAATGGCGATTCAAGAGGGCGAAACGCTCTGGACGCCGCGCCTGTATGCCAGCTACTCCCCGCACGGGCTGAACGGCATGAGCCAGCAGTTCCACCGCTATCTGCGCGACAGCATCATCCGCTTCCCGGAAAACAAACCGCGCCCGGTACACCTCAATACCTGGGAGGGGATCTACTTCAGCCACGATCCGGAGTACATCATGCGCATGGCCGACGAGGCCGCCGCGCTGGGCGTGGAGCGCTTTATCATTGACGACGGCTGGTTCAAAGGCCGCAACGACGACCATGCCGCGCTGGGCGACTGGTACCTGGATGAGAAAAAATACCCGAACGGCCTGACGCCGGTAATCAGTCACGTTAAACGGCTCGGCATGGAGTTTGGCATCTGGATCGAGCCGGAGATGATTAACCCGGATTCCGATCTCTATCGCGCGCATCCTGACTGGGTGCTGGCGCTGCCGGGCTATCCCCAGGCGACCGGACGACACCAGCTGGTGCTCAATCTCAACATCCCGCAGGCCTTTGATTACCTGGTGGAGCGCATGAGCTGGCTGCTGGGCGAGCATGCGGTTGACTATGTGAAATGGGACATGAACCGCGAGCTGGTGCAGCCCGGGCACAACGGTAAAGCTGCCGCCGACGCGCAGACCCGCCAGTTTTACCGCCTGCTGGACGTGCTGGGCGAGCGTTTTCCGCACATTGAATTTGAATCCTGCTCCTCCGGAGGCGGGCGAATCGATTATGAAGTGCTGACCCGCAGCCATCGCTTCTGGGCTTCCGACAACAACGACGCGCTGGAGCGCAACACGATCCAGCGCGGCATGAGCTACTTCTTCCCGCCGGAGGTGATGGGGGCGCATATCGGTCATCATAAATGTCACGCTACCTTCCGCCAGCACAGCATCGCTTTCCGTGGGCTGACGGCGCTGTTTGGGCACATGGGGCTGGAGTTGGATCCGCTCACCGTCGATGCGCAGGAGCGTGAGGGCTATCGCCATTATGCCGCGCTGTATAAGCGGTGGCGTGAGGTGATTCATCACGGTACCCAGTGGCGCGTGGACATGCCGGATGCCACCACGCTGGCGCAGGGTATAGTGAGCGAAGACAAAACGCAGGGGCTATTTTTGGTCAGCCAGCTCGCGATGCCGGATTACACCTTGATGATGCCGCTGCGCATGCCGGGGTTAGACGCCAGCGCGCAGTACCGCATCACGCTGCTGGATCACCCGAACATTCAGATCACGGGCGAGGGCGGGCACACCATGCGCAAGCTGCCGGCGTGGATGGAAGCCCCGCAAACGGCAAGCGGCGAATGGCTGATGCGGGCGGGTATTGCGCTGCCGATTCTGGATCCGGAAACCGCCATTCTTATTGGCGTAGAACGCGTGTAAAGGTGACGGGCCGGGCAACCGGCCCTCCGTTGAGGATAAAAATAATGAACACAACAACCTGTACCCACAAAGACAACCCCAATTTCTGGATCTTCGGGCTGTTCTTCTTTCTCTACTTCTTCATCATGGCCACCTGCTTTCCGTTCCTGCCAATCTGGCTGTCGGACATCATCGGTCTGAACAAAACCCATACCGGGATTGTCTTCTCCTGCATCTCGCTGTCGGCCATTGCCTTCCAGCCGGTGCTGGGTGTCATTTCGGACAAGCTGGGGCTGAAAAAACATCTGCTGTGGATCATCTCGGTGCTGCTGTTTCTGTTCGCGCCGTTTTTCCTGTACGTCTTCGCGCCGCTGTTGAAAACCAATATCTGGCTGGGCGCGCTGAGCGGCGGGCTGTATATCGGCTTTGTTTTTTCAGCCGGATCCGGGGCCATTGAGGCCTACATTGAACGCGTGAGCCGCAACAGCCTCTTTGAATACGGCAAGGCGCGCATGTTTGGCTGCCTCGGTTGGGGGCTGTGCGCCTCAACGGGCGGCATCCTGTTCGGCATCGACCCGTCGTATGTTTTCTGGATGGGATCGGCGGCGGCGCTTTTGCTGATGCTGTTGCTGGTGGTCGCGAAACCGAAACCCAACCAGACGGCGCAGGTGATGAACGCCCTGGGCGCGAACCAGCCGCAGATCACCGCTAAAACCGTGTTCAACCTGTTCCGCCAGCGCAGAATGTGGATGTTCATCCTGTACGTGATTGGCGTGGCCTGCGTGTATGACGTTTTCGACCAGCAGTTTGCCACCTTCTTTAAAACCTTCTTCGCCACGCCGCAGGAAGGGACCCGCGCCTTTGGTTTTGCCACCACGGCGGGGGAGATTTGTAACGCCATCATCATGTTCTGCTCGCCGTGGATCATTAACCGCATCGGCGCGAAGAACACGCTGCTGATCGCCGGGGTGATTATGGCGACGCGCATTATCGGCTCGTCGTTTGCCACCACTGCCGTGGAGGTCATCGCCCTCAAGATGCTGCATGCCCTGGAAGTCCCGTTCCTGCTGGTGGGGGCATTCAAATACATTACCGGAGTGTTTGATACGCGCCTGTCGGCCACCATCTACCTGATTGGTTTTCAGTTTGCCAAACAGTCGGCAGCGATTTTCCTCTCCGCCTTTGCCGGAAATATGTATGACCGGATCGGCTTTCAGGAGACGTATCTGATGCTGGGCTGTTTCGTGCTGGCGATTACGGTGGTATCGGCGTTTACGCTGAGCAGCAGGCGGGAGATTGCTGCCACCACAGGGGCGGCAGCGTTAACGCATCACTCCAGGTAAAACACCTCTTTCAGCCCGGCGCTCACCGGGCTGTTATCCGGGTTCGACGGCATGACGTCAGCCATATATTTCCACCAGCGCTGGCACACGTCGGTATTCGCCACCGCGTTCCAGCGCTCCTCCGACTCAATCTCCACCGTCGCAAACAGCAGGTTGCGTTCTCTGTCGAGATAAATGGCGTAGTGGTGCGCGCCGTGGTCTTTCAACACCGCTGCAAGCTCGGGCCAAATCGGATTGTGGCGATGCGCGTACTCTTCGTGCGCGTCCGGGTTTACCTGCATCACAAACGCTTTGCGGATCATAATGCCTCCAGATACAGCTCGCGGACCTCGTCGCGGCTGGCGGTGCGCGGGTTGCACGGCGCGCACGGATCGGCGAGGGCTTTATCCAGCCAGCCTTCAATGTCGGCTTTGGTGACGCCGAGCTGGCTGAAGCCGGACGGAATGCCGACGCGGGCGCTCAGGTCACGAATCGCCTGAATCGCTGCCATGCTGGCGGCCTCGTCGCTCATTTCGCGCGTGTCAACGCCCATTGCCTGCGCCACGCGGGCAAAACGCGCGACCGCGTTCGGGCGGTTAAAGTTTTCGATGATCGGCAGCAGGATGGCATTACATACGCCATGAGGCAGGTTGTGCGTTGCGCCCGGCTGGTGCGCCAGAGCGTGTACCAGCCCCAGCCCGGCGCTGTTAAACGCCATACCCGCCAGGTACTGACCGAAGGCCATCTGCTCGCGCGCTTCCAGGTTATGACCGTCGTCAACCGCTTTCGGCAGCCAGAGGTTGATCAGGCGAATCGCCTCCAGCGCATTGGCATCGGTCAGCGGGTGCGCGCCAACGGACACGTAGGCTTCAATGGCGTGCGTTAACGCATCCATGCCGGTTGCGGCGGTCACGGAGGCCGGAATATCAAGCATCACGCTGGCATCGTCCACGGCAATATCCGGGATGATGTTCGGGTCGATAATCACCTCTTTCACCTGACGCGCGGAGTCGATGATCACCGCGTTGCTGGTCATCTCTGCCGCGGTGCCTGCGGTAGTGTTGATCGCCACCAGCGGCACGCCTGCGTTTTTCACCTTGCCGACGCCGGAGTAATCGGTAGACGGGCCTGGATTAGCGGTGAGGATTTTAATCGCCTTGGCGGTATCAATCGGGCTGCCGCCGCCAAAGGCGATGATGTAATCACACTCCGCGTCCCGGTAAGCCGCAAATCCTTTTTGCACCAGCGCTTCCGTCGGGTTCGGAAACACCTCATCGAACAGTTGATATGACATTTGATGGGCGTCCAGCGCGGTAAACAGGCTGTCGAGCAGGCCCAGTTTCACCAGTTGGCCGTCTGTGACAATCAGCGCTTTGCCCCACCGCCTGGTCGCCACCAGGGTGACCATATCGCCGATTGCACCCGCGCCATGCAGGCTAATTTTGGGAAGTGCCAACATAAAGCTCATGATAATTCTCCTTAACTATCGCCTGTGGCGTTACGCGTATAAATCCAGGGCCGATTGCATCGGGGTAACGCCAAAACGTTTGCCCAGCGCGATCAGCTCTTCCCGGGGGATGGTCTGCTTCATGCCGCCCATGGAATAGACCTTCACCAGCACTTCTGCGGATTTCTCGGCGGTGTCGATCAGGCCGAAGGTTTCATCCAGCGTCGGACCGCTGCCGAAGACGCCGTGGAACGGCCACAGCACCAGGGCGTGCTTTTGCATATCCGTCGCGGTCGCCTGACCGATTTCGTCGGTACCCGGCACCATCCACGGCAGAATGCCGACGCCGTCCGGGAACACCACCAGACACTCGGTGCTGCCTTCCCACAGCTTGCGGGTAAAGAAATCAGAATTATTTTCCAGCACGTAGGTCAGGGCGATCAGGTTAGTGGCATGGCAGTGCATGATCACGCGGTCTTTGCCGTTGGTCGCCTTGATGCGCTCGCAGTGGGAGAGGAAGTGCGCCGGCAGTTCAGAGGTCGGCACCGCGTCGTCCGTTAGCCCCCACAGAATGTGGTATCCCGCGCCGTCGTTGTCTACCCTCACGACGCCGAGATTGGCTTCCGGGTCCAGCTGAACGTTACGGAAGAACTTGCCGGAACCGGTAACGATAAACGGCGTGTTGGCGAGCAGCGGCATCGGCTGGCTCAGGGCAATATAGCGCGGCTTCTGGTGAAAATCGGCGGCGTAGGGCTCGATGTCCCCATCGTCCAGGCGCAGCGTGAGGTTGCCGCCGTTGCGCTCGTCCCAGCCCTTCAGCCAGGCGTCGGAGGTGGCTTTGATCATGCCCTGGACGAACCAGGAGGTGGTGATGGTCTGCATACTGTGTTTCCTTTGAAAATGCCGGGTGGCGTTACGCTTACCCGGCCTGCTTTTACCTGTAGGCCCGGCAAGCAACGCGCCGCCGGGCGATATTTTTTACTGACGAGCGGCGAGCACGTCCTTCTCATACGCCCGCACGTTGTCCAGCCACTGGCTGCCTGCAGGCGCATCGTGACGCTGGCAGTACATCTCCCATACCGCCTGCCACGGCAGGGATTTTTGCTCCTCCAGCAGCGCCAGACGCGCGGTGTAATCGCCGCTCTCTTCCAGCTGTTTCAGCGCGGCAGTTGGCTCCAGCAGGGCACGCAGCAGGGCTTTTTTCATGTTTCGGGTGCCGATAACCCATGCCGCGATGCGGTTGATGGAGGCGTCGAAGAAGTCGAGCCCGATGTGCACGCGGTCAAACAGATCGTGACGGACGATCTCGCTGGCAATCGCCTGGGTTTCGTCGTCCAGCAGGACCACGTGGTCGCTGTCCCAGCGCACCGGACGGCTGACGTGCAGCAGCAGGCGCGGCACGTAGAGCATGGCGGCGGAGATTTTGTCGGAGATGACTTCCGTTGGGTGGAAGTGGCCAGCATCCAGGCACAGCGCGGTCTGGCGGCTGGTGGCGTAGCCCATGTAGAACTCGTTTGAGCCGACGGTGTAGCTTTCTGCGCCAATGCCGAACAGCTTGCTCTCCACCGCGTCGATATGGTGCGCCGGATCCAGCTTCTCGCTGATGGCTTCATCCAGCGCGGCCAGCAGGCGCTGGCGTGGCGCCAGTCGGTCTACGGTGATGTCCTTCATGCCATCCGGGATCCAGATATTCATCACCGACGGCGTGCCGAGCTGCTCGCCGAAATACGCGGAGACGCGGCGGCTGGCCTTCACGTGGTCGATCCAGAACTGCCGGATTTCGTCGTTGGCGTGTGCAAGGGTAAACCCGTCCGCGCTCAGCGGGTGCGAGAAGCAGGACGGGTTAAAATCCAGTCCCAGCCGGTTGGCCTTTGCCCACTCCACCCAGTTCTTAAAGTGTTCCGGTTTGATTTCGTTACGCGCGACCGGCGCGTCGGATTCGAGATAAATCGCGTGCAGATTCAGGCGTTTTGGCCCCGGGATCAGGCTCAACGCTATTTCAAGATCCGCACGCAGTTCGGTGGCGTTGCGCGCTTTGCCCGGGTAGTTACCCGTTGCCTGAATGCCACCCGTCAGGGAACCGCCCGGGTTCTCGAAACCGGCGACGTCATCACCCTGCCAGCAGTGCATGGAGACGGGCAGACGGTCGAGCTGGCGCAGCGCCTCTTCGACATCCACGCCGACGGCGGCGAAACGCTGTTTAGCCAGATCCCAGGCTTGTTCAAGTTGAGTGGTCATGCGCAAAGCTCCTTAGTCAGTCGTTTTTGCTGAAACTGCGCCCGGTAGCGGGCAATGTCATGGCAGGGATTGGGGGTGAAGGTGGTCAGGCTGTTATTCGCCGTCACCACCGAACGGAAATCGTCGACGTTTGATAGTTCGTCCAGCGTCATCAACTGAATGCCAATGTTGCCGAGCGTGGAAGCCTCTACGGGACCTGCCACCACGGTAATGCCGCAGGCATCGGCGCAGAGCTGGTTCAGCAGCTGGTTCTGGCAGCCGCCGCCCACGATGTGCAGCTGGCTGAACGGTTTACCGCGAAGGCTCGCCAGCTCGCTCAGGATGTCGGCATAGAGCAGGGCGAGACTGTCAAAAATACAGCGCGCCAGCTCGGCGGGGCGGGAAGGTACCGGCTGCCCCGCGTCAAAACAGGCGGCCTGGATCTCAGCGCTCATGTGCACCGGGTTAATAAAGCGGTCGTCGTTCGGGTTAATCAGGAAGGTGCAGGCCTTCAGCTTTTCGGTTTCCGCAATAAGTGCGGGCAGGTCGGTGACGTTCTGCTCTTTCAGCACCCGCTGGAGCAGCCACAGGCCCATGATGTTCTTCAGCACGCGGTAGCGTCCTTCGGCACCGCCTTCGTTGGTGATATTGGCGGCCAGCGCGGCGTCGCTGGTGTAAGGCGTTTTGCTCTCAAAACCCATCAGCGACCAGGTGCCGGAGGAGAGATAGGCCGCGTCTTTGCTGGCGAGCGGCGAAGCAATGACCGCGCTTGCGGTGTCGTGACTGGCGACGGCGACAACGGGAATTTCATTCCCCTGCGGGCAAATCCACTGGCCGATGACATTGCCCGGATGGGTTGGCGTGCCGAACCAGAACGGCGAGGCGCCCGTCCATGCCAGCAGGTGTTCATCCCAGTTATCGGTGTTGATATTGACCAGCTGCGTGGTGGTGGAGTTGGTGTATTCCCAGTTCATGTTGCCGGTCAGACGATAGCTTAAGTAGTCCGGGATCAGCAGCGCATGCGCCACCTTTTCAACCAGCTCTGGCTGTTGCTCCACCAGCGCGCGCAGCTGGTACAGCGTGTTAAACGGCAGAAACTGAATGCCGCTGCGACCATAGATATTCTCTTTGCCAAGCTGCGCGATGGCGTGCGCCATCAGCCCATCGGTGCGGCTGTCGCGGTAGGAGACGGGCAGGCCAACGCGTTCGCCGTGACTGTCCAGCAGCACGTAATCCACGCCCCAGGTATCAATGCCGATACTGTCGATGCGGATACCGTCTTCGCAGACGTTGTGAAGTCCGGTGCGGATCTCCGCCTCCAGCGCATCGATATCCCAGGTCACAAAACCGTCCTGTTTTTGCAGACAATTGGCGAAACGGTGCATTTCGCGAAGCGTAAGGGTGTGCTGGTCACAGTCCCAGGTGGCGAGCATTACACGGCCGCTGGATGCGCCTAAATCGACAGCCACACAATGGCGAAAAGTCATGGTCGGGTCCTTTCTTAAGTCATTAGCGATGAGTGTAAGAAAGGGAAGAAATAGCCACCTTCTCGCCACTGACAGCCCAAATCTCGCGCTGGCAAGAAAGCAAAGGTGAACGTGAGGGAGTTCACAGTTTCCAGTAATGGCGGGGTTTGCTGGCAGTGTGACGCTGACCGCATTTCCCGATCTTTCCGCCTGTTTCTTGAAAAATCGGCAGCTTTTGCGCGGTTTACTGTCAAAAATTTAAGGTGAGCGTGGAGGGCCTTAATTACTATTTTGAGAACTTTTCTCATTGGTGGGGGCCGTTATGACCGTACTGCACAGCGTCGATTTTTTTCCTTCGGGGGCTTCTCCCGTCGCGATTGAGCCACGGCTTCCTCAGGCTGCGTTCCCGGAGCATCATCATGATTTTCATGAGATTGTGATTGTTGAGCACGGAACGGGCATCCACGTATTCAACGGTCAGCCGTATACCATCAGCGGCGGTACGGTGTGCTTCGTGCGTGACCACGACAGGCACCTGTATGAACATACCGACAACCTGTGTCTGACCAACGTACTCTATCGTTCCCCGGACGCGTTCCAGTTTCTCTCCGGGTTGAATCAGCTGTTGCCGCAGGAGAAGGACGGCCACTACCCGTCGCACTGGCGGGTGAATCAATCCACGTTACAGCAGGTGCGTCAGCTGGTGAGCCAGATGGAGCAGAGCGAGGACGGGCAGGAGACGCACGCGATTGCCACCCGCGAGCTGCTGTTTATGCAGCTGCTGGTGCTGCTGCGCCGCAGCAACCTGGTGGAAGGGATGGAAAATAACGACGCACGGCTGAACCAGCTCATGGCCTGGCTGGAAGATCATTTCGCTGAAGATGTCTGCTGGGAAACGCTGGCGGACGACTTTTCGCTCTCGCTGCGCACGCTGCATCGTCAGCTCAAGCAGCATACCGGGCTCACGCCGCAGCGTTACCTTAACCGTCTGCGCCTGATCAAAGCGCGTCACCTTTTACGGCATACCGACGAAAGCGTTACGGAAATTGCTTATCGCTGCGGTTTCGGCGACAGTAATCACTTTTCGACGCTATTTCGCCGGGAATTTAGCTGGTCGCCGCGCGATATTCGTCAGGGGAAAGACGCGTTGCTTCAGTAACGCGAGGGCAGTCACCGTTTTCAGGCCGCAAAAAAGCTAATAATGCCCGGTTATTCGCCGTAGAGGTTGTGGTGTGGCCGCTCAGTTGATTCTTCGCAAAGATGATTTTTTTGCCTCCGCGAGTCAGGCCGTCGCGGTGGCCGACCGTTACCCGCAAAATGTCTTTGCCGAGCACACCCATGAGTTCTGCGAGCTGGTGCTGGTGTGGCGCGGCAACGGCCTGCACGTCCTCAACGACCGGCCCTACCGCATCACGCGCGGGGATCTGTTTTACATTCGCGCCGAAGACAAACACGCCTACGCCTCGGTTAACGATCTGGTGTTGCAGAACGTCATCTACTGCCCTGACAGGCTTAAACTGAATGTCGACTGGGCGAGCAACATTCCGGGCATTCTGAATGCCGGAGGCGAACCGCACTGGCGCTTAAGCAGCAGCGGCATGGCTCAGGTGCGCCAGACGATTTCCCAGCTGGAGCAGGAGAGCCAGAAGAGCGACCCGGTGGCAAACCAGATGTCGGAGCTGCTATTCGCCCAGCTGGTGATGACCCTGAAGCGTCATCGTTACGCCACGGATAATCCCTCCGCCACCACGCAGGAAGCGCTGCTGGATAAGCTGATCGCCCGGCTTGCGGGCAGTCTGAACAAGAGTTTCGTACTGGAAAAATTCTGCGAGCAGGAGCAGTGCAGCGAGCGCGCGCTGCGCCAGCAGTTCCGCACCCAGACGGGGATGACGATAAACCATTACCTGCGCCAGCTGCGCATCTGCCACGCCCAGTATCTGTTACAGCATACGGAGCTGATGGTCAGTGAAGTGGCGATGCGCTGCGGCTTTGAGGACAGTAACTACTTTTCGGTGGTGTTTAACCGTGAGGTGGGGATGACGCCGGTTCAGTGGCGTCATCGCAGTCGAAAAGCAGCGTAATCAGTTCGCCATGCCGAGGCCGACGATATTGGCCGCAATGATAATCACCACGCAGCCCAGGCTCAGTACGCCAACCGGACGACGTCCGGCGTTGTTCCACTCCTTCAGCACCAGCCCAACCAGACCGCCGCACAGCACGTAGAAGCTCATGTGAAGCATCCAGCTCATATAGTCATACTGCGCCGGAATGCTGGCGTGGCCCCAGGCGTAGAAGAAGAATTGCAGATACCACATCAGGCCGCCGAGTGCGGAGAGCAGAACGTTGGTGAGGATAAGCGGTTTTGCCAGCGAGAAGTCGGCTTTTACCGACAGGTTCTTCACTTTTGCCAGACGAATGAAGCAGAAACCGAGGTTTACCAGCGCGCCACCGCCCATGATCACCACATAGCTTGGCAGGGCAACATACAGCGGGTCAACGCCCAGCGCCGCAGCGGCGTCGTGCATCGGTTTGGCGGCGTTCATGGCGAACGACATGCCCGCCGAGAAGACCCCGCACATCACCGCCAGCAGCAGCCCTTTCTTCAGGTTGAACTCTTCGGCCCTGATGCCCATCTTGCGTTCTTTTAGCTGGCCTGCGCGGGTGACGATCCCCACGCCGATCACCGCTACCAGCACGCCCAGCAGCGTCATTCGCCCGCCCTGGGTGTTGATCAGCATGTCGAAATGGCCGTTGAGAATGGGCGTCATCAGGGTGCCCACTATCAGCGTAATGCCAATCGCGATGCCGATACCCATCGACATCCCGAGGTAGCGCATGGTCAGGCCGTAGTTGATGTTGCCGATGCCCCACATCGCGCCGAACAGGAATACCGGCAGCAGGGTGGAAGCGTTGAAGGAGGAGAAGTAGCTCCAGAAATCGGGCAGCAGCATGGCGCTGATTGTCCACGGCAAAATCAGCCAGGACACGGTACCGCCAACGGACCACATGGTTTCCCACGACCAGCCTTTCACCTTTTTGAACGGGGCATAGAAACAGGCTGCACTGGCTGCGCCTATTAAATGCCAGAAGATACCCATCGTAATCGCATGATTCATTTTTACGTCCTCATCGTTTTTATAGCCGGAGGCTTCCCCCCGACTTGATGAGTGTAAAAATTAGGCTGTTCAGGAACCTTCAGAAGGTTGCCGCACTTTTGTTTTGAATGGCAATCAGCACGTTAAGCGCGTGAGCAGACTCACAATTCTTTTATTTCTCAAAAACCGAATAACCTTATAAAAACTACGGCATTGATAATCATTTTCAATATCATTTAATTAACTATAATGAACCAACTGCTTACGCGGCATTAACAGCTGTGCCGCCCGACAATAATGGAGAGGATTATGAGTTATACACTGCCATCCCTGCCGTATGCCTACGACGCACTGGAACCGCATTTCGACAAGCAGACGATGGAAATCCATCACACTAAACACCACCAGACCTACGTGAACAACGCGAATGCTGCGCTGGAAAGCCTGCCAGAGTTCGCTAATCTGCCTGTTGAAGAGCTGATCACCAAGCTGGACCAGCTGCCAGCAGACAAGAAAACCGTACTGCGTAACAACGCGGGCGGTCACGCTAACCACAGCCTGTTCTGGAAAGGCCTGAAAACCGGTACCACCCTGCAGGGCGACCTGAAAGCGGCTATCGAGCGCGACTTCGGTTCCGTAGACAACTTCAAAGCGGAATTCGAAAAAGCCGCTGCAACCCGCTTCGGCTCTGGCTGGGCGTGGCTGGTTCTGAAAGGTGACAAGCTGGCAGTGGTTTCTACTGCTAACCAGGACTCCCCGCTGATGGGTGAAGCGATCTCTGGCGCATCCGGTTTCCCAATCCTGGGTCTGGACGTGTGGGAACACGCTTACTACCTGAAGTTCCAGAACCGTCGCCCTGACTACATCAAAGCGTTCTGGGATGTCGTGAACTGGGACGAAGCAGCAGCGCGTTTCGCCGCTAAAAAATAAGGTTGCATTGACGCCTGTGAGAAGCGAGTCTGATGACTCGCTTTTTTTGTATCTGCGTAATGGAGGCAGCGATGCATTACCCGGTGAACGTGTTTACAGGCAAGGTAAGGGAGTACGACGGCAGCCGCCCGAGCGCCATCGCCAAAGTGCAGGTCGACGGTGAGCTGTCGCTGACCGAGCTCGGGCTGGTGGGCGACCAGCAGGCCGAAAAGAAAATCCACGGCGGACCCGATCGCGCGCTGTGCCACTATCCGCGCGAGCACTATCAGCACTGGAAAACCGAATTTCCTGAGCAGGCGGACCTCTTCGTCGCGCCCGCGTTTGGCGAAAATCTCTCAACGGAAGGGCTGACGGAAAAGAACGTCTTTATTGGCGATATTTACCGCTGGGGCGATGCCCTGATTCAGGTCACCCAGCCGCGCTCGCCGTGCTTTAAGCTCAACTACCATTTCGGTATTCAGGATATGTCGGCCCAGCTGCAAAACGCGGGTAAAACCGGCTGGCTGTACCGCGTGGTGCTTGCAGGACAAGTATCTGCGGATGCCCCGCTTGAGCTCGCGTCGCGTTTGAGCGACGTGTCCGTTTACGACGCCTGCGCGATTGCCTGGCATATGCCGTTTGACGATGAACAGTATCATCGCCTGCTGTCGGCGGCGGGGTTGTCTACCAGCTGGACAAGAACGATGCAGAAGCGGCGTTTAAGCGGGAAGATCGAGAGTAGTTCGCGGAGGTTGTGGGGGAAATAGGTTCCGTAGAAAGTAGGCCGGGTAAGGCGAAGCCGCCACCCGGCACATACCGTTACGAACGCTTATACAGCGGTAGCCACAGCGTTAACCGCAGCCCGCCCAGCGGGCTGTCGTCGGCTTTCACCCAGCCGCGGTGCTGCTGCATGGCGGTTTCTACAATCGCCAGCCCCAGCCCCGTGCCGCCGGACTCGCGGTCGCGCGCTTCGTCGGTGCGGTAGAACGGACGGAAAATCTGCTCGCGATCTTCCGGGCTGACGCCTGGACCATCGTCATCGACAATGACGGTGATCCCGTCTTTATCCACCGAAAACGCCACTTCAATCTTCGTGTGCGAGTAGCGCAGGGCGTTACGCACGATATTCTCCAGCGCGCTTTCCAGCGCGTTGGGGTTACCGTACAGCGGCCACGGGCCCGGCGGGAAGTTGACGGTGAACGATTTCCCCATCTGCTCCGCTTCGAACGCCGCGTTGTCCAGCACCTCGTGCCACAGGTGATTGGCTTTCACCGTTTCGCTCACCAGCGCGTTTTTCTGCTGGTTGCGCGACATCACCAGCAGATCGTTAATCATGCTGTCCAGACGGTGCGCTTCCGTTTCAATACGCTCCAGCTCTTTGCTTTCCCCGCTGCGGCGACGCAGCAGGGCGGTGCCCAGCTGTAAGCGCGTGAGCGGCGTACGCAGCTCGTGTGAGATGTCCGACAGCAGGCGTTGCTGGGCCGTCATCATCCGATCAAGCGCGCTGACCATCTGGTTAAAACTGGTGCCGGCGGCCAGAAACTCCTGCGGCCCGGATTCCAGCTCCGGATGCTGTCTGAGATTGCCTTGTGCCACTTCGTCCGCCGCATTTTTCAGCTTACGCGCCGGTTTCGCCAGGCTCCACGCCAGCCATAACAGCAGCGGGGAACTGACCAGCATCGTGACGATCAGCAGCAGAAGCGGACGGTCAAACAGCAGGTTGATGAAGTCGGACTGGGAACTGCTCGCAGGGCGAATCAGGTAGAGCTGGTAGTTATCTTCCCCATCCCGTACCGAGAAAGGGCCGACCATCTCTACCCGACCATATTTCTTTTTCTGTGGGTGATCGGCGTTATCCGCCTGGCCAATAAAGTTGCGGATGATCTGCATTTCATTGCGATCGGCGCCAATCACGCGGCCTTCGCTGGTAACCAGCAAAAGACGTTGTCCTGGCGGCGCCCACTTGTCGATAGCGCGAAACAGCCTGCGCCACCACATTAAATCGTTCGGCGGATCGTTTGCCAGCTCCGCTTCCACGTGCTGCTCGATCATCACGCCCTGACGTTGCTCGCTGTCGAGCAGCTCCGTCATCTGGCGTGAGTCGAGTTTTGGCAACATCAAAACGAGCATTAAAACCAGTGCCAGCGTCAGCCAGAAGATGGCGAAGATGCGGGCGGTTAAGCTGCCTATCATGAAGCAGAAACCATCAGATAACCGCGACCACGCAGGGTTTTAAACCATGGGTGACCGTCTTTACGCTCCGGCAGCTTGCGGCGCAGGTTAGAGATGTGCATGTCGATGGCGCGGTCAAACGGCGTGAGGCGTTTGCCCAGCACTTCCTGGCTTAAATGTTCACGCGATACCACCTGGCCAAGATGTTGCGCCAGTAGATACAGCAGTGTGAACTCGGTGCCAGTAAGCTCCAGCGTCTGGCCGTCGAAGCTTGCTTCCTGACGGCCCGGGTTCAGGCTCAGGGAGTCCACTTCCAGCGTTGGCGAGCTGTTGTCGGTATTCTGCTGCTGCTCGCTCCAGTGGGAACGGCGCAGGATCGCGCGAATACGGGCCACCAGTTCACGGTCGTTGAACGGCTTCGGTAAATAGTCATCCGCACCCAGCTCAAGGCCGAGAACGCGGTCAAGCTCGCTGCCGCGGGCGGTCAGCATGATAACGGGGGTCTGGTGTGTCTGGCGAAGCTCTTTCAGCGTATCAATACCGTTTTTCTTTGGCATCATTACGTCGAGCAAAAGTAGATCGATGCTGTCGTCAAGGAGACTCAGCGCCTGCTCGCCATCATGGGCAACCAGGACGTTGAAACCTTCCATGTCGAGCAACTCCTTTAAAAGGGATGTGAGCTCTCGGTCATCGTCAACTAACAGGATTTTATTCATTGTTTAAATACCTCCGAGGCAGAAATTACGACATCAAGGCTATCTAATCCATGACTTTACGTTGTTTTACACCCCCTGACGCATGTTTGCAGCCTGAATCGTAGACTGTCTCTCGTTGAATCGCGACACGAAAGATTTTGGGAGCAAGTGATGCGCAAAGTTACCGCTGCCGTCATGGCCTCAACGCTGGCGTTCAGTGCGTTTAGCCAGGCTGCTGTAGCTATCATCGGCGATAACGGTTCCTCGCAAGAGGGCGCAACGCAGCACAGCAGCCAAAGCCATATGTTTGACGGCATAAGTTTAACCGAACATCAGCGTCAACAGATGCGAGATCTGATGCAGAGGGCACGACACGACCAGCCCCCTGTTAATGTTAGCGAAATGGAGACAATGCATCGCCTTGTCACCGCAGAAAATTTTGACGAAAGCGCTGTTCGCGCTCAGGCCGAAAAAATGGCACAGGAACAGGTTGCCCGCCAGGTAGAAATGGCGAAGGTCCGCAACCAGATGTTCCACCTGCTAACGCCCGAGCAGCAAGCGGTTTTGAATGCCAAACATCAGCAGCGTATGGACCAGCTGCGTGAGGTTGCACGGATGCAGCGAAGCTCAGAAGCGACGTTTTTCAGTAGCAATAGCAGTACCCGTAGTAACCAGTAAACCCTGTTTTCCTTGCCATAGACACCATCCCTGTCTTCCCCCACATGATGTGGGGGTTTTTTTTGCCCCGCATTCTGATTTGTTAACCGTTTATTCATCCTTTGCCTCCCCATGCTTCCGTTATACTAGCGGCATGACATGACAGGAGCGTTTATGAATCAATCCTATGGAAGGCTGGTAAGCCGGGCTGCCATTGCGGCGACCGTCATGGCCTCTGGCCTGCTGCTGATCAAAATCTTTGCCTGGTGGTATACCGGCTCGGTCAGTATTCTGGCGGCGCTGGTGGATTCACTGGTCGATATCGCCGCCTCGCTGACCAACCTCCTGGTGGTACGTTACTCGCTGCAGCCGGCGGATGAAGAGCACACGTTTGGGCACGGCAAGGCGGAATCGCTTGCGGCGCTGGCGCAAAGTATGTTCATTTCTGGCTCTGCACTGTTCCTGTTTTTGACCGGTATCCAGCATCTGGTTTCACCTTCACCGATGAACAATCCCGGTGTCGGCGTGGTCGTCACGGTCATTGCACTTATAAGCACACTTGTTCTGGTAACGTTCCAGCGCTGGGTCGTTCGCAAAACGCA
This sequence comes from Enterobacter cloacae complex sp. P6RS, assembly GCF_014982245.1. Classification (NCBI taxonomy): domain Bacteria; kingdom Pseudomonadati; phylum Pseudomonadota; class Gammaproteobacteria; order Enterobacterales; family Enterobacteriaceae; genus Enterobacter; species Enterobacter cloacae complex sp. P6RS. The sequence continues at coordinate 45,606 of NZ_JADCLB010000002.1, read as the reverse complement.
AAGTCAGGCTGTACGGGCGGATATGCTTCATTATCAATCTGATGTTATGATGAATGGGGCTATTCTTATTGCGCTCGGTCTGGCCTGGTATGGCTGGCATCGGGCCGATGCGTTGTTTGCGTTAGGGATTGGTATCTATATTTTATATAGCGCCCTGCGGATGGGGTATGACGCGGTGCAATCACTGCTCGATCGCGCTCTTCCGGACTCAGAACGTAACGAAATTTTTTCTATCGTGACCTCCTGGCCCGGCGTCAGCGGTGCACACGATCTTCGAACGCGGCAGTCAGGGCCGACCCGCTTTATTCAGATTCATATTGAAATGGAAGACAACCTGCCACTGGTACAGGCTCACGTTATTGCTGAGCAGGTCGAGCAGGCGATTTTGCAGCGTTTTCCTGGTTCAGACGTCATCATTCACCAGGATCCCTGCTCGGTTGTACCCGGACATGTTGGGCTTTCGTAATTCGTTGTAAAAAAGTGAGCCAGGCCAGCATTTTGTGTATAAATTACCGCCATTTGGTCTGACCTGAATCAATTCAGCCAGAAGGGATTGATATACTATTTGCAGTATTCGTTGGTCGATAAGTTTCTTCCGGCAACAGATTTCAATTTTGCATTCCTAAGTTCAGAGGTAGTCATGATTAAGAAAATCGGTGTGTTGACAAGCGGCGGTGATGCGCCGGGCATGAACGCGGCAATTCGTGGGGTTGTCCGTGCAGCGCTGACGGAAGGTCTGGAAGTTTTTGGTATCTATGATGGTTACCTGGGTCTGTATGAAGACCGTATGGTTCAGCTCGACCGCTACAGCGTGTCTGACATGATCAACCGTGGCGGTACCTTCCTTGGGTCTGCGCGCTTCCCGGAATTCCGTGACGAACACATCCGTGAAGTGGCTATCGAGAACATGAAAAAGCGTGGTCTGGACGCGCTGGTCGTTATCGGCGGTGACGGCTCGTACATGGGTGCAAAACGTCTGACCGAAATGGGCTTCCCGTGCATCGGCCTGCCGGGCACCATAGACAACGACATCAAAGGCACTGACTACACCATCGGTTACTTCACCGCGCTGGGCACCGTTGTGGAAGCCATTGACCGCCTGCGTGACACCTCTTCTTCTCACCAGCGTATCTCTATCGTTGAAGTGATGGGCCGTTACTGCGGTGACCTGACCCTGGCAGCGGCTATCGCCGGTGGTTGTGAGTTTGTGGTGGTTCCTGAAGTGGAATTCAGCCGCGAAGATCTGGTTGCTGAGATCAAAGCCGGTATCGCGAAAGGTAAGAAACACGCGATTGTGGCTATCACCGAGCACATCTGTGACGTTGACGAGCTGGCGAAGTACATCGAAACCGAAACCAAACGCGAAACCCGCGCGACCGTTCTGGGCCACATCCAGCGCGGCGGTTCCCCTGGCCCGTACGACCGTATTCTGGCGTCCCGCATGGGCGCGTACGCTATCGAGCTGCTGCTGCAGGGCCACGGTGGCCGCTGCGTCGGTATTCAGAACGAACAGCTGGTTCACCATGACATCATCGACGCAATTGAAAACATGAAGCGTCCGTTCAAAGGTGACTGGCTGGACTGCGCGAAAAAACTGTACTGATCCTTCGAGCCCTCTTCTTTCTGAAGAGGGCTTTTATTCCTTCACGTTATAGCCAATCTTTTTTTATTCTTTAATCATCGATTCGCTTTCTGGCACGCTGCATTCATCAAAACACTAAACAAGAGAGCTGGGCGATGAATAAATGGGGCGTGGGGTTAACATTATTGCTGGCATCGACCAGCGTGCTGGCAAAGGACATTCAACTTCTCAACGTGTCGTACGACCCGACGCGTGAGCTGTACGATCAATACAACAAAGCCTTCGCGGCGCACTGGAAGCAGGAAACCGGCGATAACGTGGTGGTTCGTCAGTCGCACGGTGGCTCCGGTAAGCAGGCAACGTCTGTGATTAACGGTATTGAAGCCGACGTGGTTACCCTGGCGCTGGCCTATGATGTCGACGCTATCGCCGAGCGCGGCCGTATCGACAAAAACTGGATCAAGCGCCTGCCGGATAACTCCGCACCCTACACCTCGACCATCGTTTTCCTGGTCCGTAAAGGCAACCCGAAACAGATTAAGGACTGGAACGACCTGATCAAACCTGGCGTTTCTGTGATTACACCGAACCCGAAAAGCTCCGGCGGCGCACGCTGGAACTACCTGGCGGCCTGGGGCTACGCGCTGCACCACAACAACGGTGACCAGGCTAAAGCACAGGAGTTCGTCAAATCCCTGTACAAAAACGTTGAAGTGCTGGACTCCGGCGCGCGCGGTGCCACTAACACCTTCGTCGAGCGCGGAATTGGCGACGTGCTTATTGCCTGGGAAAACGAAGCCCTGCTGGCGACCCACGAACTGGGTAAAGACAAGTTTGAGATCGTGACTCCGAGCGAATCCATCCTCGCCGAGCCGACCGTTTCCGTGGTCGATAAGGTCGTTGATAAGAAAGGCACCAAAGCGGTGGCGGAAGCCTACCTGAAGTATCTCTACTCGCCTGAAGGCCAGGAAATCGCGGCGAAGAACTTCTATCGTCCACGCGATGCGGCTGTCGCGAAGAAATACGACAGCGAATTCCCGAAACTGAAGCTCTTCACCATTGATGATGTGTTCGGCGGCTGGACGAAAGCGCAGAAAGAGCACTTCTCTAATGGCGGCACCTTCGACCAGATTAGCCAGCGCTAACGGTTAGCAAACGACACGGCGACCCGGTGTGAGAAATCCACCGGGTTTTTTATTTGGTCATCATTTTGCGTTACTCTTTTGCCTCTATTGAAAACAGGGAACGCGTTGTGAAAAAAATTATCTTATTGATCCTGATTGTCATCGCCCTTGCCGCAGGCGGCGTGTACTGGATAAAAGCGGGTAATCCGAATGCGTTGCGCCATATCGTCCTCGACCAGTGTCTGCCTAATCAGCTGCAACACCGTAACCCGGCACCCTGCGCGCAGGTGAAGCCTGACGCGGGCTATGTGGTATTCAAGGACCGCAACGGGCCGCTGCAGTATCTGCTGATGCCAACGTACCGCATCAACGGCACCGAAAGCCCGCTCCTGACCGAGCCTCATACGCCAAACTTCTTCTGGCTGGCGTGGCAGTCGCGCAGCTTTATGACCCTGAAGCGTGGCTCTGAAGTGCCGGACAGCGCTATTTCGCTGACGATTAACTCACCGACCGGACGCACGCAAAACCATTTCCATATCCATATCTCCTGCCTGCGCCCGGACGTGCGCGAGAAGCTCAACGCGGCGCAGGGAGACATCAGCACCCAGTGGCTACCGTTCCCGGGTGGGCTGGAAGGGCATGAGTACCTCGCACGCCGGGTGACGGAGAATGAACTGGTCCAGCGCAGTCCGTTTATGATGCTGGCGGAAGAGCTGCCGGAGGCGCGCGACCATATGGGACGCTTCGCGCTGGCGATGGCACAGCAGTCGGATGGTTCGTTTGTTTTGCTGGCGACCGAGCGTAACCTGCTCACGCTTAACCGCGCGTCGGCAGAGGAATTGCAGGATCATCAATGCGCTATCCTGAAGTAACCCCACTATAAATCGCGTTTACTCAGGCTGCCTGTCACCGTAGACTTGCTGAAAAAATCTACAGGAGACAGGTATGTCGCTCTGGTTAACGCATCCTCTGCTGCTGCCCTCGCTGATCGTCGGCGTCACCATCGTGCTGTGGGCGACGTCGCTGTTGCCGGAATTTATCACCGCGCTGCTGTTTTTCACGGCGGCGATGACCGCCAGAATCGCCCCGCCGGAGGTGATTTTTGGCGGTTTTGCCTCGTCGGCTTTCTGGCTGGTCTTCAGCGGCTTTGTGCTCGGCGTGGCGATCCGTAAAACCGGTCTGGCGGACAGGGCCGCCCGGGCGCTGTCGGCAAAGCTCACCGACTCCTGGATGCTGATGGTGGCGAGCGTGGTATTGCTCAGCTACGCGCTGGCGTTTGTGATGCCGTCAAACATGGGGCGTATTGCGCTGCTGATGCCCATTGTCGCGGCGATGGCGAAACGCGCCGGTATCGCCGACGGCTCCCGCGCCTGGTTCGGCCTTGCGCTGGCAGTCGGCTTCGGTACCTTCCAGCTCTCGGCCACCATTCTGCCCGCCAACGTGCCTAACCTGGTCATGAGCGGCGCGGCGGAAGGCTCGTACGGCATTCACCTGAACTATGTCCCGTATCTGCTGCTGCACACGCCGGTACTCGGTATTCTCAAAGGCCTGATTCTGATTGGCCTCATCTGCTGGCTGTTCCCCGGCAGCCCGAAACCGGCGAAGGATTTCACGCTGTCTGAACCGATGGGGCGTGACGAAAAACGACTCGCCTGGCTGCTGGTGGTGGTGCTGATGATGTGGGTGACGGAGAGCTGGCACGGCGTGGGGCCGGCGTGGACGGGGCTGGCGGCCTCGATTATCGTTATGCTGCCGCGCATTGGTTTTATCACCGGCGAGGAGTTCTCGGCGGGGGTAAATATGCGCACCTGCATTTACGTTGCGGGTATTCTCGGGCTGGCGATCGTCGTGACGCAAACGGGTATCGGAGCGGCCGTAGGCGAGGCGCTGCTGCGCATAATGCCGCTGGATGCGGACAAACCATTCACCAGCTTCCTGGCGCTGACCGGAATGACTACGGCACTCAACTTCATTATGACTGCCAACGGCGTTCCGGCGCTGTACACCACGCTGGCGCAGAGCTTCTCGGATGCGACCGGTTTCCCGCTGCTGTCGGTGATCATGATTCAGGTACTGGGCTATTCCACGCCGCTGCTGCCGTATCAGGCGTCGCCGATTGTGGTGGCGATGGGGCTAGGAAAGGTGCCTGCAAGGGCGGGGATGGTGCTCTGCCTGGCGCTGGCGATTGCGACGTATCTGGTGCTGCTGCCGCTGGATTATCTGTGGTTTAGCGTGTTAGGGCGTTTGTAGCGGCGGGTAAGCGCAAGCGCCCCCCGCCACAACAGCATTACGCCTGTTTAGCCGCTTCTGCCGCTTTAACGATCACCGCGAAAGCGTCCGCTTTCAGGGATGCACCGCCAACCAGCGCGCCATCGATATCTGGCTGGGTGAACAGCTCAGCAGCGTTGGAGGCGTTTACGGAGCCGCCGTACTGGATGATCACTTGCTCAGCCACTTTCGCGTCGGCTTTAGCAATGTGGTCACGGATGAATTTGTGAACTGCCTGAGCCTGCGCAGGGGTAGCAGATTTGCCGGTACCGATCGCCCAGACTGGCTCGTAAGCGATAACCGCGCCTTCGAACGCTGCCGCGCCCTGCGTTTTCAGCACGGCGTCGATCTGACGTGCACACACTTCTTCGGTTTTGCCCGCTTCGTTTTCCGCTTCGGTTTCACCGATGCACAGAACCGGGATCAGACCCTGCTCTTTCAGCACGGCAAATTTCTTCGCGATGAACTCGTCAGATTCTTTGTGGTAGGTGCGACGCTCGGAGTGGCCGATGATGATGTATTTCGCGCCGATATCTTTCAGCATTTCAGCGGAAGTTTCACCGGTGAACGCGCCAGACAGGTTAACGTCAACGTTCTGCGCGCCCAGCACGATGTGGCTGCCGTCAGCGGCACGTTTAGCCAGATCCAGGTACATATCCGGCGGAGCGATAGCAACCGCGCAGCCGGTCACGCCAGCCAGCTCTTTACGCAGGTTTGCAACCAGTTCGTTTACCATGTGGCGGCTGCCGTTCAGTTTCCAGTTACCCATCACTAAAGGATGTCGCATTTCAATTCTCCACGCTAAATAAGCGAATTAAGGAATATGGCCGCCCTGTCGGGCAGCATGGTCTGTGAATCAGTATAGAGATTTTCCCTCGAAAGGCTTTGCTTTTTGTCATTAATTGGCCCCGCCAAGAGTGTCAGATAGCGCCAGCTTAATCGGTTCAACGGCGAAGGTCAGTCCTTTTTCGCCGTTATCCGCCACTACATAGCGAATCGCGCCTTCGGTTGTGGCGTAGTACCGCTTGTTTTTACCGGCGGCCAGCAGCTTTTGCAGCTTTTGCTGGCTCTGCTTTTTCGTCAGCGCAGGCGTAAACGCCTGCAGCACCGCGCTCATGTAATCAAGCGCCTTCGATTTAGCCGCTTTCTGTTCTGGCCCCTGAATCGGCAGCCAAGTGATTTGCATACTTTTGATTTTTAACGTACCGCGCTCCAGCGCCGTGGAAGCATACAAATTCTCGTTAATCTTGCTCGCTGCACGGGTCAGTGTAGGGGTATCGCGCGAGCTATCAATGGCGCGAAACTCATCCAGCGGCAGCCCTGGGTTGGCCTGATTGAAAGCTTCGCGAAACTGGCTGATGGACTGATCGAAAGACGGTGCGCCCGCCAGCAAATACGGCGCAGTGGTGGGGGCCGCGGTGTTGGCGGCGTGCAGCGGAAAACCCGCGCCGAGCATCGCTAAACACAGGAAAAGAGAATGTGCCGAATTTTTCATCAACATTGCACCTGGCCGTAAGTGCTCATGATTAAAACGATATCTGGTCGGCTTGTCAAAAGGTCACAACTCCAGGGTAAAATGCGGGCTAAACGATAATAAGGAACCTTACATGACCATACAGCAGTGGCTGTTTTCATTCAAAGGGCGTATTGGACGCCGTGATTTCTGGGTCTGGATGGTGACGTGGGTCGTCGCCATGCTGCTTCTTTTTTTCGTTGCTTATAACGCCTGGCTGAGCACGCAAACGGCGGCATTTGCACTGGTCTGCCTGCTATGGCCAACGGCGGCTGTCGTCGTGAAACGGCTGCACGATCGCGGCCGCTCAGGCGCGTGGGCATTTTTGATCATACTGGCGTGGATGCTGGTGGCAGGGAACTGGGCGATGCTGCCTTCCATCCTGCCGTGGGTCGTGGGCAGGCTGCTGCCGTCGGTCATCTTCGTGATGATGATTGTCGATCTGGGCGCGTTTATCGGCACCCAGAGCGAAAATAAATACGGTAAAGATACCGTCGAGGTGAAATACCGCTGATCACCAGTAGTGTTCGGCGGTCATATGGCCCGGCCGGCGGCGAAGATGTTTCGTCATCTGCCGGGTATCCTTCAGAAGCTGCTGCGTGTCCCGGACCATCTGCGGGTTACCGCACAGCATGACGTGGCTGGTTTCGGCCGTCATCGGTAAACCCATCGCGTCTTCCAGTGCGCCGCTCTCAATTAACGCCGGTACGCGACCGGTAAGCGCTCCTGCTACGGTTTCGCGGCTGACTACCGTCTGAATCTTTAACTTTCCGCCGTACTGCTGTTCCAGCGCCTGCATCTGCGGGAGATAGCTTAAATCTGCGGCATAGCGTGCGGCGTGCACCAGCACGATGTTTTTGAAGCGCTCCAGATCCTTACCGTACTGCAAGATAGAGAGATACGGACCGATGGCCGTGCCGGTTGCCAGCATCCAGAGCGTGTCGCAGTCAGGGATCTCTTCGAGCACAAAGAAGCCTGCCGCTTCGCTCACAATCTGCACATCGTCGCCGGGCTGAAGGGCGGCAAGGCGCGGGCTGAGCTTACCGTCAGGAACGGTGACCAGATAGAACTCGAGATCCGGGTTATCCGGCGCGTTAACGTAAGAGTAGGCGCGCTGCACGCGCTCGCCGTCGACATCCAGACCCAGCTTGGCAAATTGCCCGGCCTTAAACGGGTGAACGGGAGCATGCAGGGTGAGACTAAATAGCGCATCGGTCCAGAATTCTATCTTTGTGACTTTACCTGTTACCCAGTCCGCCATGATCTTCTCCTGTGCTGTTTCTCTGTTCTATCTTCCGTACTTGTGGGAAACATTTCCAGCCCCTTCGGGCCGGAAAGCTCTATCGATCAAACGGTTTTACAGAATGTGCGTCTGCACGTCCGGGTCTTTACGGTCGAGATAGTGAATGGACTGAATGCGTCGGATGGTGCGCGATTTACCGCGGATCAGCAGCGTTTCAGTGGTCGCCATGTTGCCCTTGCGGGTGATGCCGTCCAGCAGATCGCCTTTGGTGATGCCGGTTGCAGAGAAGACGACGTTATCGCTGCGCGCCATGTCGTTCAGCGCCAGTACTTTATTGGCTTCGATGCCCATCGCTGCGCAGCGCGCCAGCTCGTCCTCACCGATACGACGGTTTTCGTCGCTGTCGCCTTTCACCTCATGGCGCGGCAGAAGGCGCGCCTGCATATCGCCGTCCAGCGCGCGGATCACCGCCGCAGAGACCACGCCTTCCGGCGCGCCGCCGATGCCGTAAAGCACGTCGACTTCGCTGTCCGGCATGCAGGTCAGAATAGAGGCGGCAACGTCGCCATCCGGAATGGCAAACACGCGCACGCCGAGTGCCTGCAGATAAGAGATGGTGGCGTCATGGCGCGGTTTGGCCAGAATGGTCACGGTGAGTTCGTTGAGCGGTTTAGCCAGCGCCGCCGCGATATTGCGCAGGTTGGCGTCCAGCGGCAGGCTGAGATCGATTGCACCTTTCGCACCAGGGCCGACAATCAGCTTTTCCATGTACATGTCCGGCGCGTTGAGGAAGCAGCCTTTATCGCCCACGGCCAGCACCGCCAGGGCGTTGGCCTGGCCCATCGCCGTCATGCGCGTGCCTTCGATCGGGTCCACCGCGATATCCACCGCATCGCCTTTGCCGGTCCCGACCTTTTCACCGATGTAGAGCATCGGCGCTTCGTCGATCTCGCCTTCACCGATGACGATAGTGCCGTCGATGTTGACATGGTTAAGCACAATGCGCATGGCGTGGACGGCCGCGCCGTCTGCGGTGTTTTTGTCGCCACGACCCAGCCATTTATAGCCTGCAAGGGCGGCTGCTTCGGTGACGCGGGAAAACTCGATAGCAAGTTCACGTTTCATGAGGGACTCGTACAATCAAAAGGAATTGCACGAAGTTTATCACAGAGTGGGGAAGGGGGAGGGGACCGGTGCTGTTGGAGCCCCTCACCCTAACCCTCTCCCCAGGGGAGAGGGAATATTGGCTTACTCTTCGTGCTCTTCCCACGCCAGGGCGCGTTTCACCGCTTTCTTCCAGCCGCTGTAGCGGTAGTTGCGCTCGGTGGTTTCGATGCCAGGGCGGAATTCGCGTTCGATGACCGCTTTCTCCTGCAGCTCGTCCAGGTTCTGCCAGAAGCCGACCGCGAGACCCGCAAGATACGCCGCGCCCAGTGCCGTCACTTCACGTACTTCCGGGCGCTCAACGCGGGTGCCCAGAATATCGGACTGGAACTGCATCAGGAAGTTGTTGGCCACCGCGCCACCGTCCACGCGCAGGGCGTGCAGACGAATGCCGGAGTCAGCCTGCATCGCTTCCAGCACGTCGCGCGTCTGGTAGGCGATGGATTCCAGGGTGGCGCGGATGATGTGGTTTGAGTTCACACCGCGCGTCAGGCCGAAAATTGCGCCGCGGGCATACGGGTCCCAGTACGGTGCGCCCAGACCGGTGAACGCTGGCACCACGTACACGCCGTTGGTGTCTTTCACTTTGGTCGCGAAGTACTCGGAGTCAAACGCATCGCTGATCAGCTTCATCTCGTCGCGCAGCCACTGAATAGATGCGCCCGCCATAAACACCGCACCTTCCAGGGCATAGTTCACCTCGCCGCGCGGCCCGCATGCGATGGTGGTCAGCAGGCCGTTTTCTGATTTCACCGCTTTCTCGCCGGTGTTCATCAGCATAAAGCAGCCGGTGCCGTAGGTGTTCTTCGCCATCCCTTCCTTGACGCACAGCTGGCCGAACAGCGCCGCCTGCTGGTCACCGGCGATACCGGCGATAGGAATACGGGTGCCGCCTTTACCGCCGATGTTGGTCTGGCCGTAGACTTCAGACGACTTACGCACTTCAGGCAGCATCGCGCGCGGAATATCCAGCGCGTCCAGCATCTTGTCATCCCACTCCAGGGTGTTGATGTTGAACAGCATGGTGCGCGAGGCGTTAGTGTAGTCAGTAACGTGGACACGTCCCTGAGTCATCTTCCAGATAAGCCAGGTATCGACGGTACCGAACAGCAGCTCGCCGCGTTTTGCACGCTCGCGTGAACCTTCTACGTGGTCGAGGATCCACTTCACTTTGGTGCCGGAGAAGTACGGGTCAACCACCAGGCCGGTGGCGCTACGCACGTACTCTTCCATCCCGTCACGCTTAAGCTGTTCGCAGATCTCTGACGTACGGCGGCACTGCCAGACGATGGCGTTGTAAATAGGCTTACCGGTTTCGCGTTCCCACACCACGGTGGTTTCACGCTGGTTGGTAATACCGATAGCGGCAATCTCGTCGGAACTGATATCGGCTTTCGCCAGCACTTCCACCAGCGTGGAGCTTTGTGACGCCCAGATCTCCATCGGGTCGTGTTCTACCCAGCCTGGACGCGGATAAATTTGCTCAAATTCGCGCTGTGACACGCTGACGATATTCGCGTCATGATCCATTACGACAGCGCGGGAGCTGGTAGTGCCCTGGTCGAGCGCAACGATATATTTTTTTTCGGTCATGGTATGTGTCCCGTAGTCAGATTACAGCGAAGCTTTTTGTTGTGCGGTAGAAGTCGTTTCCTTCTCCTCTTCCACACAGGTGTCGCACGGTAAGTGGCGACCAATTAATTTGCGATAGCCAAATGCACCCAGTGCCGCCCCTACGACTGGTCCGAACAGCGGTACCAGGAAGTAAGGAATATCTTTGCCGCCGGTGAAAGCCACGTCGCCCCATCCTGCAAAGAAGGCGAAGGTTTTTGGACCCAGGTCACGCGCCGGGTTCATCGCAAACCCTGTTAACGGCCCCATGGACGCACCGATGACGGCGATCAGCAGGCCAATCAGCAATGGCGCCAGCGGGCCACGCGGAATGCCGTTACCATCATCGCCCAAAGCCATAATGACGCCCATCAGAATAGCGGTAATCACCATTTCAACTGCGAACGCCTGCACAAAATTGATATGCGGGTTAGGGTAGGTTGAGAAGATGCCTGCCAGATCCAGACTCTCGACGCTGCCGCGCACCATATGATGCGTCTGTTCGAAGTCGATGAAAAGATTGTAATAAAGCCCGTAAACTAACGCCGCTGCGCAAAACGCGCCGGCAAATTGAGAAATAATGAAGGGAACAACTTTGCGTCCGTCGAAGCACGCGAACAGCCACAGTGCGATAGTCACCGCCGGGTTAAGATGTGCGCCAGAGACCCCTGCAGTCAGGTAGATGGCCATCGCCACGCCCAGACCCCAGATGATACTGATTTCCCACTGACCAAAACTGGCACCCGCCACTTTCAGTGCAGCGACACAGCCCACTCCGAAGAATATCAACAACCCGGTACCAAGGAACTCGGCAATGCACTGGCCTTTTAAGGTTGATGTCTGACTCATAATCGGAATCCTGAAGAAATTGATGTTTATTGTTAGCGTGGCCGCCCGTGACAGCCACGATGCCCTGTAGACATAGTGTTAATTTATCGTTAACGAGCAAAAACGAGAAATATCGAAATTAAAATGTGTGGTCTGTGTCAATAAAATGAGCGTTTTCGCGCCATAAAGCGCGTTTTTGCATCAGTCGCGCACGGTGAGCTGAATCATTTTTTTAACGAATGGGTTAACAACTTAGAGGTATATGCCGCGAACGCACCAGGACGAGGCCGAAAAGTGTTGCAAACCGCGATCTGCGTGGCATGCCGCTGGACAGGGGCGACTGCGCTCCATACAATCGGAACATATGTTGTGCGCGTTTACGTTAAAGCGTCGCCTTGCAATTCAGGAGAGGTAGGATCATGTCTTTAGAAGTGTTTGAGAAACTGGAAGCGAAAGTACAGCAGGCGATTGACACCATCACGCTGCTGCAGATGGAAATTGAAGAGCTGAAAGAGAAGAACAACAGCCTGGCGCAGGAAGTTCAGAACGCTCAGCACGGCCGCGAAGAACTGGAGCGCGAAAACAACCAGCTGCGTGAACAGCAGAACGGCTGGCAGGATCGCCTGCAGGCTCTGTTGGGACGTATGGAAGAAGTCTGATTCCCACTGGGGATGAACTGAACAGGCCGGGTAAGGCGACGCCGCCACCCGGCTTTTTTATATTTATCGCGAACACAATTAGGATTTTATAAAGGTTCTAAGGGATTGCCCAAGGTTAGACGAGAGTATGATGAAGTTCCTTGGTGTTAGTCTGTAAGACTTCCCAATGGACCGCGAATCCCGAGGGACAAAAAAACCGCCACATTGCTGTTGGCGGTTTTTTTATGGTTCACGCTTATGGTTTTATTACTCGATATCCAGCGGATCTTCAGAAAGGATAATGCCGGTATTATCGGCGTAGAGATGATCGCCTGAGAAGAAGGTCACGCCGCCGAAGTTAACGCGCACGTCGCTTTCGCCGATACCGTCACCCGCGGCCCCTACCGGTATGGCCGCGATGGCCTGAATCCCGATATCCAGGTCTTCGAGATCGTCCACCTGACGCACGGAGCCGTACACCACGATGCCTTCCCACTCGTTCTGGACGGCAATGCCGGCCAGTTCAGCATCAATCAGTGCGCGACGCACGGACCCGCCGCCGTCAACCACCAGTACGCGGCCACGGCCGTTCTGTTCGAGCAGATCGTACAGCAACCCGTTGTCCTCGAAACATTTCACCGTGACGATTTGACCGCCAAACGACGACCGCCCACCAAAGTTGGAGAACAGCGGTTCAACGACGTTGACATCTTCCTGGTAGATGTCACAAAGCTCGGAGGTATCGTATTTCATAGGTTTAACGCTCAGTTGCTGCGAATGTGTTCAGTATATCGTGCGAAATGCGTTGTTGGCAAAATCATCAATTGTTAATTGATATTTATCAGCTAACTGAGCGTCTGGCTTAACACAATCCCAATGACGAACAACAGGTTAGTCAGCAGCGCGCCTTTTACCGTTCGCTCCAGCATCGGCGGCATGGCTGCCGGGCTGAGTTCACGCATCACAAAGCGGGCCTGCTTAACCAGCAGCGGCGCGGCAAGCACAAACAGCCAGCCCCACAGACTGTGCAGGGAAATTAGGTTAAACAGCGCCAGGCAAACCAGCGCGCCAATAAGCAGGCAGGCATGATAGCGGCGCGCATTCACCGGCCCCAGACGCACCGCCAGCGTGTTCTTACCGTTCTCACGATCGCTGTCGATATCGCGTAGATTATTGATATTGAGTACCGCCGTCGCCAGCAGGCCGCAGGCGGTCGCCGGGAGGAACAGGGCAGGGATCACCGTATGCGCCTGTAAGTACCAGCTCCCCATTACGCTCAGCCAGCCGAAGAACACCAGCACAGAGATATCCCCAAGGCCAATATAGCCGTAAGGGCGCGTGCCGACGGTGTAGGTGATGGCCGCGATGATGGCGAGCAGGCCCAGCACCAGGAAGCCAATGAAATCGCTGGTAGTTTTCGAGGCGACCGTCACCAGCGCCAGGCCAGATAAGCAAATCAGCACCACGGTGATAGTCAGCGCACGCTTCATCTGTGCCTGGGTGATCACCCCCTTTTGCATCCCGCGCAGCGGCCCGATACGGTCAGGCTTGTCGCTGCCTTTTACCGCATCGCCATAATCGTTCGCGAGGTTAGAGAGGATTTGCAGCAGCCCGGCGGTAATGAGTGCCAGACCTGCCACCAGCGGATCGAAATGCCCTTGCCACCAGGCAAGCGCGGTGCCGACAATAATGGCGGCAAAAGCCAGAGGAAGCGTTTTAGGGCGCAGACTTTCGAGCCACGCCTGAGTACGGCTGATATCAGTCATAGTAATTTAGCCAATAAAAATGGGGGCCTTAGCCCCCATTAACAGTGATGAGAATGCAGTAACCGCGATTATAGGATAAAACGGCTCAGATCTTCATCTGCCACTAACGCATCCAGATGTTTGCTCACATAGTCTGCGTCGATGGTAATGGTTTGACCGTTGAGGTCGCTCGCGTCATATGAGATGTCTTCTACCAGGCGTTCCAGCACGGTGTGCAGACGACGCGCACCGATGTTCTCGGTGGTTTCGTTGACCTGCCATGCGGCCTGGGCGATACGCTTGATACCGTCTTCGGTGAACTCGAGGTTCACGCCTTCGGTCGCCATCAGCGCCTTGTACTGTACGGTAGCAGAGGCGTTTGGCTCCGTCAGGATGCGCTCGAAATCTTCGGTGGTCAGCGCCTGCAGCTCAACGCGGATAGGCAGACGACCCTGCAGTTCGGGGATCAGATCCGACGGGCTGGCTACCTGGAATGCACCGGAAGCGATAAACAGAATGTGGTCCGTTTTCACCATGCCGTGCTTGGTAGAGACGGTGCAGCCTTCAACCAGCGGCAGCAGATCGCGCTGTACGCCTTCGCGGGACACGTCCGGACCAGAGCTGTTGCCGCCGCGCTTACAAATTTTGTCGATTTCGTCGATAAACACGATACCGTGCTGCTCAACCGCGTCGATAGCGTCCTGCTTCAGCTCTTCCGGATTCACCAGCTTCGCCGCTTCTTCTTCAATCAGCAGCTTCATCGCGTCTTTGATTTTCAGCTTACGCGCTTTCTGCTTTTGGCCGCCCAGGTTCTGGAACATGGACTGCAGCTGGCTGGTCATTTCTTCCATGCCCGGAGGCGCCATGATTTCCACGCCCATCGGCGCGGCCGCGAGGTCGATCTCAATCTCTTTGTCGTCCAGCTGGCCTTCACGCAGTTTTTTGCGGAACGCCTGACGCGCGGCTGAAGGCTCAGCCTGCTGTTCAGCCTGGCCCCAGTTGTTTTTCGCCGGTGGGATCAGCACGTCGAGAATACGCTCTTCGGCCATCTCTTCCGCGCGGTAGCGGTTTTTCTCAATCGCCTGGACGCGGACCATCTTAATCGCAGAATCGGTCAGGTCGCGGATGATAGAGTCCACTTCTTTACCCACATAGCCCACTTCGGTGAACTTGGTGGCTTCAACTTTGATGAACGGCGCGTTCGCCAGCTTCGCCAGACGACGGGCGATTTCGGTTTTACCGACGCCGGTCGGGCCGATCATCAGAATGTTTTTCGGGGTGACTTCGTGACGCAGCTCTTCGTCAAGCTGCATACGACGCCAGCGGTTACGCAGCGCGATGGCCACGGAGCGCTTGGCGTTATCCTGGCCGATAATGTGTTTGTTCAGTTCGCTGACAATTTCGCGTGGGGTCATTTCAGACATGGGAGATCCTTACGCTTTGGAGGTCAATTCTTCGATGGTGTGGTTGTGGTTGGTATAGATGCAGATATCACCTGCAATATCCAACGCCTTCACCGCGATATCACGCGCGTTCATGTCGGTATTTTCCAACAGCGCGCGGGCTGCAGCCTGGGCATAAGGGCCGCCAGAGCCGATGGCAATCAGGTCGTTTTCCGGCTGAATCACGTCACCGTTACCGGTGATGATAAGCGAAGCGGTTTCATCCGCGACCGCCAGCAGCGCTTCGAGCTTGCGCAGCATACGGTCGGTACGCCAGTCCTTTGCCAGCTCAACGGCAGCTTTCACCAGATGACCCTGGTGCATTTCCAGCTTGCGTTCAAACAGTTCAAACAGCGTGAAGGCATCCGCCGTGCCGCCTGCAAAACCGGCGATCACTTTGTCGTTGTAGAGACGACGGACTTTCTTCACGTTGCCTTTCATGACGGTATTACCCAGCGTGGCCTGGCCATCACCGGCAATTACCACCTGGCCGTTACGGCGTACACTTACTATTGTTGTCACGAGCAGACCCCCTGGTTACAGATTCGGGAAACAGAAGCCCTGAGCCTGTGCTCAGGGCTGAATTAAATGATAGATGGGGGGGATTTTGGGGGTTTCAACCCCCGGAGGCGAGTCGAATGCAGTTTGTGTGCCCAGCCACTTTCAAACGGGAAATGGTGCCGTCTGCGTTTTCTTTGCCTTTAACCGGGCCGATCACCACGCGGTTCCAGCCGTTATTGGTGGTAATGCGTGAATCAAATCCTTCGAACGCCAGCTGAGCACGTACCGTTTCCGCCTGCTCGGCACCTTTAAACGAACCGCACTGCACCATCCAGCGGCGCTCGTCTTTTTTCTCTGCCGTCTGCTTCGGCGCTTCGGTCTCTTTGGTCACCGGCGCGGCCTGCTGCGTTTTCGGCTGCTGCGCGGTGGTATGCGCTGGCGTCTGGAGCAGATCCTGATACGGCTGCGCCGCTTGCTTTGGCGGCTGCGCTTTTGGCTGTTGAACAGGCTGCGACTGCACCGTACGCGTCTGCTGCTGCGGTTGCTGGTATGGCTGGGCCTTCGGCTGCTGTACCGGCTGAGTTTGCGTCCACTGCTGCTGTTGCTGCTGTTGCTGCTGTTGAATTTGTGCCTGGCGCTGACGCTGCAGCTGCAACGTTTGCTGACGCTGCGCTGGCGTTTGTTCATTCCACGGCACTTCATTCAGCTGCGTCGGCTGCTGGCGCATATCGGCCTGCATCTGTGCCAGCAGCTGGCGCTGCTCGTCCGTCAGCTGATCGGCATTCTTCACTTCGCCACCGGCTGAGGGCTCAGTAGGCGCACGCACGCCGGGCTGACGACTTTCCAGCTCTTTAATATAGCGCCAGCGCTCTTCAGGTTTCGGCGGCAGACCATTTCCCACCACTTTGTTGCCCTGAAGGGCCTCGGACTCTTCTTTTTTATGGTGCGTGATGAAGTACAGGCCGCCAATAAAGGCCACCAG
The DNA here is from genome assembly GCF_014982245.1 of Enterobacter cloacae complex sp. P6RS. NCBI lineage: Bacteria > Pseudomonadati > Pseudomonadota > Gammaproteobacteria > Enterobacterales > Enterobacteriaceae > Enterobacter > Enterobacter cloacae complex sp. P6RS. Next base: position 28,965 of record NZ_JADCLB010000002.1, on the reverse strand, counting down.
CACGGCCGCAGCAATAGCGACCATTGCTGGCGAGACCGCAGGCAGATTACGCTGCTTGCTTTTTGAACTGCTCTTTTTGCGTCGCGAAGGTGCCGGCTGGCCGCGACGTACATAATCTCGTTGTGCCACTATCGTTTCGCTGTATTTATTCGTTCGTCAGCCCGCCATGTTACTTAAGCGGCGGGGCTTTGACCAGATAAGGGTGTCCGAAAGGCGTTTACTTTAAGTCAATGCCTGGGTAGAGCCGCGAATAATCAGCTCGCAGTCCAGCAAACGCGAGCCGCTGCTAACCGTTTGACCCTGCAGCTGATCCAGCAGAAGCAGCATCGCTTCGCGGCCAATCTGATAGCGCGGTTGTGAAACGGTGGAGAGCGGTGGATCGCAAAACTCTGAAAGTGAAATGTTATCGAATCCGATAATCGACAAATCTTTCGGCACGCGTAAGCCACGGCGCTTGGCGTGTGAAAGCGCACCCAGCGCCATCACGTCGCTGTGGCAGAACACCGCCGTTGGCGGTTCCGGCAGCGCCAGCAGTTTCTCCAGCGCCTGTCCGCCCGCTTCAAAGGTAAAATCACCGCGCGCAATATAGTGCGGATCGACAATCGCACCGGTACGGCGCAGCGCCTGAACATAGCCCTGCAGGCGGTAGTGGCACAGCGGCATCTCTTCCGGCCCGGCAATGCAGCCAATCCGCTTATGTCCCAGCTCCTGGAGATAGTTTACGGCGTTGAACGCGGCGGTGAGGTTATCAATGTGGACCGTCGGCAGCTCAAGCTCAGGCGCAAATTCGTTGGCCATTACCATTGGCGGTAAATTGCGCTGTTCTTCGATGCTGGCATCAAACGGCAGGCGCGAGCCAAGCAGCAGCATGCCGTCAATCTGCTTGGTGATAATGAGGTCGATAAAGGTTTTTTCCTGCTGGTTCTGGTGAGCGCAGTCGCCAATCAGCACCAGATAGCCCTGCTCCGCCGCCGTCACTTCGATACCGCGAATGATTTCGCTGAAGAAGGGATCGCAGATATCCGGCACTATTACCAGGATGGTCCGAGATTCATTGCGCTTGACGTTCCGCCCCATCGCCTGCGGGAAATACCCCACTTCCAGCGCCGCCTGTTCAACCTTGTTACGGGTCGCCTGGGAGACTTTATCCGGGTTCATTAATGCGCGGGACACGGTTGCCGTTGAGACTTGTGCTTTCTCGGCAACGTCTTTCATGGTCGCCGTGGCAACCTCTTTCCTGGACTTCAACGTCTTCTCCTCGCCTGAACACCGAACTGCGGACATCACCATTTTTACAGATAGTTAATGGAATCGGTTACAGAATTTTCATAAAAAGTGTGAGGCGCGTTAAATTTTTCGATCCGTCTTCAGCCTTCGATGGGATCGACGTCCAGTACCCACTTCACTTTACGCGCTTCCGGCAGGGTATTGATGAGCGCCAGCGTGCCGCTGACGATGTGCTGCAGGCGAATACGCGAGGGGTGCTGAAGCAAAATTTGCCAGCGGAAACGTCCACCGCGTTTTGGTGCCAGCGCCGGCACCGGGCCCAGGATCCACAGCTGGTTATCCACCAGCGGGCTGGCCTGCAGGAGATTCCTCAGCTGTTGCAGGAAAAGCGGCGCCTGCTGGTTGTTATGATCCTCCGCGCGGATGATGACGTGGCTGGTCCACGGCGGCAGCTGCATGGTCTGGCGTTCGGCCAGCGCCTGCTCGGCAAAGGCGTCATAACCTTTGTGCAGCAGAGTCTGTAGCAGCGGGTGCTCAGGGTGATGCGTTTGCAGTATTACCTCGCCCTGTTTACCCGCGCGTCCGGCACGCCCGGCAACCTGGGTATAAAGCTGGGCGAAGCGCTCGGCGGAGCGGAAATCTGCCGAGAACAGCGCGCCGTCGACGTCGAGCAGGGCGACCAGCGTCACGTCCGGGAAGTGGTGCCCTTTGGCCAGCATCTGGGTGCCTATCAGGATGCGCGCGCCGCCGCGATGCACTTCCGCCAGCTGCTGCTCCAGCGCCCCCTTGCGGCTGGTGGTGTCCCGGTCGATTCGGGAAATAGGCACGTCCGGGAAGAAAGGGCCAAGCGCCTGTTCCAGCTGTTCCGTTCCCAGCCCCACCGGCACGATATGCGTGGAACCACATGACGGGCACTGGCGAGGCACGGGACGCTGGCTGTCGCAGTGGTGGCAGCGCAAATGTCGCTGGGCCTGATGGAAGGTGTAGTAGTGGTCGCAGCGCGGGCACTCGGCAATCCAGCCGCAGTCGTGGCACAGCAGGGCGGGGGCGAATCCGCGACGGTTCAGGAACAGGATGACCTGGTTCCCCGCCTGCAAATGCTGGCGCATGCGGGAAATCAAGGCGGGCGCTAAGCCGGCCTGCACCTGCTGGCCTTTGAGATCCAGCACGTGCTGAATGGCCGGGCGGGCATTCCCCGCGCGGCGCGTCAGGCGCAGCATGTGGTATTTACGCTGGCGCACGTTGTGCAGCGTTTCGAGCGCAGGCGTGGCGGATCCGAGAATAATAGGGATTTGCTCGCTGTGCGCACGGTAGACCGCCAGATCGCGGGCGTGATAGCGCCAGCCTTCCTGCTGTTTATAGGAGCTGTCGTGCTCTTCGTCGATGACGATGACACCGAGGTTTTTAAACGGCGTAAACAGCGACGAGCGGGTGCCGATCACAATCGCCGCTTCGCCGTTTTTCGCTTTCAGCCAGGCGCTGAGGCGCTCGCTATCGTTCAACCCGGAGTGCAGCACCTCAACGGGCGCGTTAAAGCGCTCGCGGAAGCGGGCAATGGTCTGCGGCGTCAGGCCGATTTCCGGCACCATCACCAGCGCCTGTTTGCCCTGCGCGAGCACGTTTTCCAGCACGCTCAGATAGACTTCGGTCTTGCCGGAGCCCGTCACGCCCGCCAGCAGCCAGGCGGAAAAGTGGTCCGAGGCGCTATGAATAGCGCCTACCGCGGTAGCCTGCTCGGTATTCAGGCGCAGGCGATCGCCCGAGACGGAGAAGCCGTCGCGCCAGTCGTGAAGGGCGGGCGCTTCGCTGGCCAGCTCGCTCAACCCTTTCTTTCTTAATGCCTGTAGCGCCGTTTCGCTGACCTCAAGCTCGTCGACCTGGTGCCGCCAGATTTTTCCCTGGCGCAGCGCCGCCAGCGCCTGCTGCTGTTTCTGCGAACGCTTCAGGCTGTTGATGTCCACGGCCTGCCCCTGTTCGGTGGCAAACCAGTACCACATCGGGGCGTGGCTGGCGCTCTTGCCCTGGCGCAGCAGGATCGGCAGGGCGTGGAACAGGACGTCGCCAATCGGGTGATGATAATAATCTGCCGCCCACAGCAGCAGTCGCCAGGTGCTGGTGGAGTAAACCGGCTCGCTGTCCAGCACCTCAACCACCGATTTCAGTTCATTGAGGGGCAATTCGCTTTTATCGCTGACGGAGACGACGATCCCCACGCGCTGCTGTTTGCCAAACGGCACGGTCACGCGACAGCCCGCTTTGGCGCTCATGCTGTCGGGCAGCAGGTAGTCAAAGGTGCGGGGAAGCGGAACGGGCAGGGCAACGTGAGCGACGGGCATCGAATCTTCCTGACTTGAAAAGTGGCGCGTTAGTATACACATTAGTAAAAGCGGCGTGCGGATCAGTTTGCATACGTTGGTTAAATTCTGTATGATTCGCCGCCTTTGGTGTACTTTACGCCAAAGAACTTACATTCAACATCGCGTGGTGTCTGGCGTTAGGGCTGGAAGAGCGACGCGGCCTTAACTGAGGTTCTCCCATGAAAAAAGATATTCACCCGAAATACGAAATGATTACTGCAAACTGCTCTTGCGGTAACTCTATCCAGATCCGCTCTACCGTGGGTCACGATCTGAACCTGGACGTGTGCGGCAAATGCCACCCGTTCTACACTGGTAAGCAGCGTGATGTTGCAACCGGTGGCCGTGTTGACCGCTTCAACAAGCGTTTCAGCATCCCGGGCGCTAAATAAGTTTCCCGAAAAAAAGGCACCGCAAGGTGCCTTTTTTGTATCCGCTTCTCAGTATTCCCACGTCTCCGGGTCAATACCCAGTTCACGCATGATCACCTTCGCCTCTTCCGGGATTTCGTCGCTACGCTCTTTGCGCAGATCGTCATCGTTCGGCAACGGTTGGCCGGTAAACGCATGCAGGAACGCTTCGCACAGCAGTTCGCTGTTGGTCGCGTGACGCAGGTTGTTCACCTGACGACGCGTACGTTCATCGGTGAGGATCTTCAACACCTTCAGAGGAATGGAAACCGTAATTTTCTTTACTTGCTCACTCTTCTTACCGTGCTCAGCGTATGGGCTGATATATTCGCCGCTCCATTCAGCCATGAGATACCTTTAATCCTCTCAGTCATTAATCTAAAGGTGCAAACCGGTCACTGCCCGTTTTGAACCGTAATCTTGCGTAGTTTACCGTAGAGACGATACCGTGGCACGGATATTGCCGCTGCAGCGTGCACTAAAGCATATAATTTTAACGGCTATTTGCGCATTGCTCAATCTATACGCAAAGAAGTTTAGATGTCCAGATGTATTGACGTCCATACTTTCAATGTTTACTCTGGTGGCTGACTTTTCACCTCATTCGCCAGGAAGCCCTCACCATGACGCGTAAACAGGCCACGATCGCAGTGCGTAGCGGATTAAATGATGACGAGCAGTACGGCTGCGTTGTCCCGCCCATTCATCTTTCCAGCACCTACAATTTCACCGGATTTAATGAACCGCGCGCGCATGACTACTCGCGTCGCGGCAACCCTACGCGTGATGTAACCCAGCGCGCGCTGGCGGAACTGGAAGGCGGCGCGGGTGCGGTATTAACCAATACCGGTATGTCTGCCATTCACCTGGTGACCACGGTGTTCCTGAAGCCTGGCGATCTGCTGGTTGCGCCGCATGACTGTTATGGCGGTAGTTATCGTCTGTTTGATAGCCTGGCAAAGCGCGGCTGCTACCGCGTGCTGTTTGTCGATCAAAACGACGAACAGGCGCTGAAACAGGCGCTGGCAGAGAAGCCGAAGCTGGTTCTGGTGGAAAGTCCAAGCAACCCATTGTTGCGCGTTGTCGACATTGCGAAAATTTGTCAGCTCGCAAGGGATGCGGGAGCGATAAGTGTAGTGGATAATACCTTCCTCAGTCCGGCCCTTCAGAACCCGTTAGCACTGGGTGCGGATCTGGTATTGCATTCATGCACTAAATATCTGAACGGCCATTCTGACGTGGTGGCGGGCGTGGTGATTGCAAAAGATCCCGACGTTGTCACGGAACTGGCATGGTGGGCTAATAACATCGGCGTCACCGCGGGCGCGTTCGACAGCTACCTGCTGTTGCGCGGCATCCGCACGCTGTCGCCGCGCATGGACGTGGCGCAGCGTAATGCCCAGGCGATTGTCGATTTCCTGAAAACCCAGCCGCTGGTGAAGAAGCTTTATCACCCGTCGCTGCCGGAAAACCAGGGGCATGAGATTGCCGCGCGCCAGCAGAAGGGATTTGGCGCGATGTTAAGTTTTGAACTGGACGGTGACGAGCAAACGCTGCGTCGCTTACTGAGCGGGCTGTCATTGTTTACGCTGGCGGAATCCTTAGGTGGGGTTGAAAGCTTGATCTCCCACGCCGCGACCATGACGCACGCAGGTATGGCACCGGAAGCACGTGCCGCCGCCGGGATTTCCGAGACGCTGCTGCGTATCTCGACCGGTATTGAAGATTCTGAAGATTTAATTGCCGATCTGGAAAATGGCTTCCGGGTCGCAGCCAAGGGGTAATCATGAGTGTGATAGCGCAGGCAGGGGCGAAGGGTCGTCAGCTGCACAAGTTTGGTGGTAGTAGTCTTGCTGATGTGAAATGTTATCTGCGCGTCGCAGGGATCATGACCGAATATTCACAGCCGGGTGACATGATGGTTGTCTCGGCGGCGGGCAGCACCACCAACCAGTTGATTAGCTGGCTGAAACTGAGCCAGACCGATCGCCTTTCTGCGCATCAGGTGCAACAGTCCTTACGTCGTTACCAGAGCGAGCTGATTGCCGGCCTGCTGCCTGCGGACGTGGCGGATGGGCTGATCAGCGCCTTCACCCATGACCTTGAGCGTCTGGCTGCTCTGCTGGACAGCGGGATTACCGACGCGGTGTATGCCGAAGTGGTGGGCCACGGTGAAGTGTGGTCCGCGCGCCTGATGGCCGCCGTACTGCAACACCTGGGCGTAGACGCGGCCTGGCTCGACGCGCGTGATTTCCTGCGTGCGGAACGCGCCGCGCAGCCGCAGGTGGACGAAGGGTTGTCCTATCCGCTGCTGCAACAGCTGCTGGTGCAGCATCCGGGCAAACGTATTGTCGTCACCGGCTTTATCAGCCGCAGCAACGCCGGTGAAACCGTGCTGCTGGGCCGTAACGGCTCGGACTACTCGGCAACGCAGATCGGTGCCCTGGCGGGCGTGTCCCGCGTTACCATCTGGAGCGACGTGGCCGGTGTCTACAGCGCGGACCCGCGTAAAGTGAAAGATGCCTGCCTGCTTCCGCTGCTGCGTCTCGACGAAGCGAGCGAGCTGGCGCGTCTGGCGGCACCGGTTCTGCACGCCCGTACGCTGCAGCCGGTTTCCGGCAGCGATATTGACCTGCAGCTGCGCTGTAGCTATACGCCGGATCAGGGGTCTACCCGTATTGAGCGCGTGCTGGCGTCCGGCACGGGCGCGCGCATTGTCACCAGCCACGACGACATCTGCCTGATTGAGTTCCAGGTCCCTGCGGGTCAGGACTTCAGGCTGGCGCATAAAGATATCGACACGATCCTGAAACGCGCCCAGGTGCGTCCGCTGGCCGTTGGCGTGCATAACGATCGCCAGCTGCTGCAGTTCTGCTATACCGCCGAAGTGGCGGACAGCGCGCTGAAAATTCTCGACGAAGCGGGCCTGCCGGGCGAGCTTCGCCTGCGTCAGGGGCTGGCGCTGGTGGCGATGGTCGGCGCGGGCGTCACCCGTAACCCGCTGCACTGCCACCGCTTCTGGCAGCAGCTGAAGGGCCAGCCGGTGGAGTTCACCTGGCAGTCGGAAGAGGGCATCAGCCTGGTCGCCGTGCTGCGTAAAGGCCCAACCGAAAGCCTGATTCAGGGTCTGCACACCTCGCTGTTCCGCGCGGAAAAACGTATCGGCCTGGTGCTGTTTGGCAAGGGTAACATCGGTTCCCGCTGGCTGGAGCTGTTCGCCCGCGAACAGGTCACGCTTTCGGCGCGTACCGGGTTTGAATTTATTCTTGCGGGCGTGGTGGATAGCCGCCGCAGCCTGCTGAACTACGAAGGGCTGGATGCCAGCCGGGCGCTTGCCTTCTTTAACGATGAAGCGGTTGAGCAGGATGAAGAGTCGCTGTTCCTGTGGATGCGCGCGCACCCGTATGACGATCTGGTGGTGCTGGACGTCACCGCCAGCGAACAGCTTGCCGATCAGTATCTGGATTTCGCCAGCCACGGTTTCCACGTCATCAGCGCCAACAAGCTGGCGGGGGCGAGCAGCACCGATAAATACCGTCAGATCCACGACGCGTTTGAAAAAACGGGCCGCCACTGGCTCTACAATGCCACCGTTGGCGCGGGCCTGCCGGTTAACCATACCGTGCGTGACCTGATTGAAAGCGGCGACAGCATTCTGGCGCTGAGCGGGATCTTCTCCGGCACGCTCTCCTGGCTGTTCCTGCAGTTTGACGGCACCGTACCGTTCACCGACCTGGTGGATCAGGCGTGGCAGCAGGGCTTAACCGAGCCCGATCCGCGCGTTGACCTCTCCGGTAAAGACGTGATGCGCAAGCTGGTGATCCTGGCGCGTGAAGCCGGTTATGACATCGAGCCGGATTCCGTCCGCGTCGAGTCGCTGGTGCCTGCAGGCTGCGAAGAAGGTTCTGTTGACCACTTCTTCGAAAACGGCGACGAGCTGAATGACCAGATGGTGCAGCGTCTGGAAGCGGCAAACGAGATGGGGCTGGTGCTGCGCTACGTGGCGCGTTTCGAGGCGAACGGTAAGGCGCGCGTGGGTGTCGAGGCGGTGCGTCCTGACCATCCGCTGGCGGCCCTGCTGCCGTGCGATAACGTCTTCGCCATTGAAAGCCGCTGGTACCGCGATAACCCGCTGGTGATCCGCGGCCCGGGCGCGGGGCGCGACGTCACCGCTGGGGCTATCCAGTCCGATATTAACCGTCTGGCTAAGCTGCTGTAAAAATTGAATTTCCCTCTCCCTGTGGGAGAGGGTTAGGGTGAGGGCATCAGACCGTGCTCACCCCCATCATGAACTCCCTTCATCTTCCCTGAGCAAACCTCACCGTTATTGTGATTATTTCTGTTGACGTCACGCCGCTTTTCCGTCATTTTTACATCTGGACGTCTAAACGTATAGAAGTTCACAACACAACAGACAATGACACGCGAAAGATAGAGGTAAGGTATGAGCTTTTTTCACGCCAACCAGCGGGAAGCACTGAATCAGAGCCTGGCCGAAGTAAACGGCCAGATTAACGTCTCTTTTGAATTTTTCCCGCCGCGCACCAGTGAAATGGAGCAAACCCTGTGGAGCTCTATCGATCGCCTGAGCAGCCTGAAGCCGAAGTTTGTCTCCGTAACCTACGGTGCGAACTCCGGCGAGCGCGACCGCACGCACAGCATTATTAAAGGCATTAAGGACAGAACCGGTCTGGAAGCAGCGCCGCATTTGACCTGTATTGACGCCACCCGCGATGAGCTGCGCGCCATTGCCCAGGACTACTGGAACAACGGGATTCGCCATATCGTTGCCCTGCGTGGCGATCTGCCGCCGGGAAGCGGCAAGCCGGACATGTACGCTACCGATCTGGTCGCGCTGCTGAAAGACGTTGCTGATTTTGATATCTCCGTGGCCGCCTACCCTGAAGTCCACCCGGAAGCGAAAAGCGCCCAGGCGGATTTGCTTAACCTGAAGCGTAAGGTGGAGGCCGGTGCCAACCGCGCCATCACCCAGTTCTTCTTTGACGTGGAAAGCTATCTGCGCTTCCGCGACCGCTGCGTCTCGGCAGGTATCGACGTCGAAATTATCCCGGGCATTCTGCCAGTCTCTAACTTCAAACAGGCGAAGAAGTTCGCCGATATGACCAACGTTCGCATTCCGCTGTGGATGTCCAAAATGTACGAAGGGCTGGACGATGACGCGGAAACCCGCAAGCTGGTGGGGGCCAATATCGCGATGGACATGGTTAAGATCTTAAGCCGCGAAGGGGTGAAAGACTTCCACTTCTACACGCTTAACCGCGCGGAGATGAGCTACGCCATTTGTCATACGCTGGGCGTTCGTCCAGCGTAATCAGCAAAAAGCCCTCATAAAGTGAGCTCTTTTTAATCAGATAAAAAGTTAAAAGGTATTAACTATCGAATCTGTGGATTAATTCAACTATATCTTATTGCTAGTGGTGTATATCGTAACGGTATCACTGTAAAGGGAGCATAGCGATGAGCACGTCAGACGAGACCAATAACGCGGCATCCGCCGGCAAATGTCCGTTCCATCAGGGCGGCGTCGATCACAGCGCGGGCGCAGGTACCGGCAGCAAAGAGTGGTGGCCTAAACAACTCCGCATCGATCTTCTAAACCAACATTCCAACCGTTCGAACCCGCTGGGTGAAGACTTCGACTACCGCAAAGAATTCAGCAAGCTCGACTATTCCGCCCTCAAGGGCGATCTCAAAGCCCTGTTAACCGATTCACAGCCGTGGTGGCCTGCCGACTGGGGCAGCTACGCGGGTCTGTTTATTCGCATGGCCTGGCACGGTGCCGGTACTTACCGCTCCGTTGACGGACGCGGCGGCGCCGGACGCGGCCAACAGCGCTTTGCGCCGCTGAACTCCTGGCCTGATAACGTCAGCCTGGATAAAGCGCGCCGCCTGCTGTGGCCAATCAAGCAAAAATACGGACAAAAAATCTCCTGGGCCGACCTGTTTATTCTCGCGGGTAACGTGGCGCTGGAGAACTCCGGCTTCCGCACCTTTGGTTTTGGCGCCGGTCGTGAAGACGTCTGGGAACCGGATCTGGACGTGAACTGGGGTGATGAAAAAGCCTGGCTGACCCACCGTGACCCGGAAGCTCTGGCGAAGCGCCCGCTGGCGGCCACCGAAATGGGGCTGATTTACGTGAACCCGGAAGGGCCAAACGCCAGCGGTGAACCGCTGTCTGCGGCTGCGGCAATCCGCGCCACCTTTGGCAACATGGGTATGAACGACGAAGAGACCGTCGCGCTGATTGCCGGCGGCCATACGCTCGGTAAAACCCACGGCGCGGGTGAAGCCACGCACGTAGGTACCGATCCGGAAGCCTCGCCGATTGAAGCGCAGGGCTTAGGCTGGGCCAGCACGCACGGCACCGGTATTGGCGCTGACGCCATCACCTCCGGGCTGGAAGTCATCTGGTCGCAAACTCCGACCCAGTGGAGCAACTACTTCTTCGAGAACCTGTTCAAATACGAATGGGTGCAGACCCGCAGCCCGGCAGGCGCGATTCAGTTTGAAGCCGTGGATGCGCCGGAAATCATGCCAGACCCGTTTGACCCGTCGAAAAAACGTAAGCCAACCATGCTGGTCACCGACCTGACGCTGCGTTTCGACCCGGAATTCGAGAAAATTTCCCGTCGCTTCCTGAACGATCCGCAGGCCTTTAACGAAGCCTTCGCGCGCGCGTGGTTCAAACTGACCCACCGTGATATGGGGCCAAAAGCGCGGTACATCGGCCCGGAAGTGCCGAAAGAAGATCTGATTTGGCAGGATCCGCTGCCTCAGCCGGTGTTCCATCCGACGCAGGAAGACATTGAAAGCCTGAAAGCGGAAATCGCGGCCTCTGGCCTCTCCGTGAGCGAGCTGGTTTCAGTGGCATGGGCGTCTGCATCGACCTTCCGCGGTGGCGACAAGCGCGGCGGCGCCAACGGCGCGCGTCTGGCGCTGGCGCCTCAGCGCGACTGGGATGTGAACGCCGCGGCGGTACGTGCGTTACCGGCTCTGGAAGCAATTCAGCGCACCACCAATAAAGCCTCGCTGGCGGATATCATCGTGCTGGCGGGCGTTGTGGGCGTTGAGCAGGCGGCGAAAGCCGCGGGCGTTTACGTCAACGTGCCGTTCACGCCGGGCCGTGTGGATGCACGTCAGGATCAGACGGATATCGAGATGTTTAACCTGCTCGAACCGATTGCCGACGGCTTCCGCAACTATCGCGCACAGGTGGATGTGTCTACCACCGAGTCGCTGCTGATCGACAAAGCCCAGCAACTGACCCTGACCGCACCTGAGTTGACGGTGCTGATCGGCGGCCTGCGCGTGCTGGGCACGAACTTTGATGGCAGTAAGAACGGCGTGTTCACCAACCGCGAAGGCGTGCTGAGCAATGATTTCTTCGTGAATCTGCTGGACATGAACACGCAGTGGAAAGCGACCGACGATTCAAACGAGCTGTTTGCCGGTAGCGATCGCGCCAGCGGTGAAGTGAAATACACCGCGACCCGCGCCGACCTGGTCTTCGGTTCGAACGCCGTCCTGCGCGCGCTGGCCGAGGTTTACGCCAGCAGCGATGCGCACGAGAAGTTTGTCCGTGACTTCGTTGCCGCATGGGCGAAGGTGATGGATTTGGATCGGTTTGACGTGAAGTAAAAGCAATCCCCGCCACGGCGGGGATTTTTTTGCCAGTCATCCAGGCGGGGTAAGGCGTAGCTGCCACCCGCTTTTTCAGGCGTTCGAGTTCTTTTTGCGAACCTCTTCTCCCTTAGAGATTGAGGTTACCAAACGCGTTTTTCCAGTCCTGCTCGAACTTTTCTATGGCCGACTCTACCGCTGGGGTACCGAGCATTTGTTGCGCTACGTCTAAGGGGATCGTGATTGCCTCGCATCCGGCCAGCAGGCAGTCCAGCGCCTGACGCGGTGTTTTAAAGCTGGCAGCCAGCACCATGCTTTCCGGCGCATGCAATTCCAGCAGGGACTGCAGCTCCTGTACCATGCCAATACCGTCGCCGCCCTGTGCGTCGACGCGGTTGACGTACGGCGCAACGTATTTCGCGCCTGCCAGCGCGGCCAGTAAACCCTGAGCGGCGCTGTAAACGGCGGTGCCCAGCGTGGTAATACCCTCTCTTTTCAGCTCTTTAATGGCGATAAGCCCCTGCGCGGTGACCGGAATTTTCACCACAATACCCGGGATGGCGTTACTCAGGCGTTTGGCCTCCGCCACCATGCCTTCGGCGTCGCGGCTCATGGTTTGTGCAAACAGCGTACCGTTCGGCCCGACGGCTTTTTGCAGCCGCGGCAGCACGTCCCAGATGGATTCACGGCTGGCGGCAATGATGCTTGGGTTGGTGGTGACGCCCGCGATGGGGAAGATGCGTGCAAGGCGTTCCACTTCCGCCACGTTCGCGGTATCCAGATACAGTTCCATTATTTTTCCTTAAGTCAGAAAGGTTGAATAAAGGATAAGGCCCGGCTGAGTGCGGCGGATACAGGTCAATTTTGCCAAATACTGGAGAAATGTAATGTCCTTAGCGAAGTGCGATAGCGATCACAATGCTATTTTTTGGCGATAAGCTGGCTGTGATACTGGCGACGATATTCGGAAGGGGAACGCTCGGTGTGCTTGCGAAAGAGGCGACAAAAGTAGTTGCTGTCAGGAAATCCGCAGCGTGAGGCAATATCTTTAATTTTGAGATCGTAGCCTTTCAGCAGCTGGCGTGCATGTTCCAGCCGCGTTTGCGTCAGATACTCGTTGAACCCCACGTGGCCGATCTTCTGAAAGAGATGGGAAAGGTAATTCGGCGAGATGTAGAACGCCTGTGCCACGGATTCGCGTGTTAACGAAGAGGCGTAATTTTCTTCGATATAGTTACGAACGGCTTCGAATAGTGCCCGGCTGCGGTTAGCGGTGTGGATGTCACTGCCAAGCAGATCCCGGCAGTGGCTGAGCAAGCTTAATACCACCAGCATGGCTGTGTCTTGCTCGTCTGGCTGCATCTGTAATTCGGTGAGCGCTTGCAGAAGAAAAGCACCCGTTCGCGGGCCACGCCGGGGAACCTGTAGCTGCTGCAAAAACGCGTTGTCACGCTGTAAATCGAGAGTCAGCTGCTGCTTACCGAAATGTATGCTCAGGGCGTTAGGCGGTGGAAGCGTGATGTGTCCAAAGGATGAAAATATCGCCTCACAGGGGGTAGCAAGTGTAATGACGAGGCAGGGAGATGTTCGGGGATGCTGTTCAGCCAGCGCTGAGAAATGAATCTGGCCCAGCGGTAACGTACGGTTCACCAGGTCAGTCAAAATTTGGGTGATATCGGAATACATGAGAAGACTACCGAAACGTGCCGGGCGGCGCTAAAAACGCCTGCCCGGCATAAAGCATTACCCGGTGTTACGCATACCCGCCGCAACGCCCGCAATCGTCACCATCAGTGCCTGTTCAACGCGAGGATCCGGCTCTTTACCTTCCTCTTCCGCCAGGCGGGAACGGTGCAGCAGTTCAGCCTGTAAAACGTTCAGCGGGTCGGTGTAGATGTTACGCAACTGGATTGACTCGGCGATCCACGGCAGGTCTTCCATCAGGTGGGAGTCGTTGGCGATATCCAGCACCACTTTGATGTCGCCTTCCAGCAGCTCGCGCAGTTCTTTACCCAACGCCCACAGCTCTGGTTTCACCAGCCGCTGGTCGTAGTATTCCGCCAGCCACAGGTCGGCCTTCGAGAAGACCATCTCCAGCATGCCAAGACGGGTAGAGAAGAAGGGCCAGTCGCGGCACATGGTTTCCAGTTCGTTCTGTTTGCCGTCTTCCACCACTTTTTGCAGCGCGGCACCGGCACCCAGCCAGGCGGGTAGCATCAGGCGGTTCTGCGTCCAGGCGAAGATCCATGGAATGGCGCGCAGGGATTCAACGCCACCGGTCGGGCGACGCTTGGCCGGACGCGAGCCCAGCGGCAGTTTACCCAGCTCCTGCTCAGGCGTTGCTGAACGGAAGTAAGGCACGAAGTCTTTGTTTTCACGCACGTAGCCGCGGTACAGATCGCATGAGATGTCTGACAGCTCGTCCATGATGCGGCACCAGGATTCTTTTGGCTCCGGCGGTGGCAGCAGGTTCGCTTCCAGGATCGCGCTGGTATAGAGCGACAGGCTGCTGATGGTCACTTCCGGCAGGCCATACTTGAAGCGGATCATCTCGCCCTGCTCGGTGACGCGCAGGCCGCCTTTCAGGCTTCCCGGCGGTTGAGAGAGCAGCGCCGCGTGAGCAGGCGCGCCACCGCGGCCAATGGAGCCGCCGCGACCGTGGAACAGGGTAAGCTCGATACCGGCTTTCTCGCAGGTTTTGATCAGCGCATCCTGAGCCTGATACTGCGCCCAGGACGCCGCCATCACGCCCGCATCTTTCGCGGAGTCGGAATAGCCAATCATTACCATCTGCTTGCCCTGAATAAAGCCGCGATACCAGTCGATGTTAAGCAGCTGGGTCATGACGTCGTTGGCGTTGTTCAGGTCGTCGAGGGTCTCAAACAGCGGGGCGACTGGCAGGGCGTAGTCGATGCCCGCTTCTTTCAGCAGAAGATGAACACCCAGCACGTCGGACGGGGTTTTCGCCATGGAGATCACGTAGGCGGCCACCGATCCTTTCGGCGCATCGACGATCGCTTTACAGGTGTTGAGCACCTCGCGGGTGTCGTTGCTTGGCTCCCAGTTGCGCGGCAGCAGAGGGCGCTTGGAGTTCAATTCGCGGATCAGGAACGCCTGCTTGTCGGCTTCTGACCAGCTTTCATAGTCGCCGATGCCGAGATAGCGGGTCAGCTCGCCCAGCGCTTCAGTATGGCGGGTACTTTCCTGACGCACGTCGATACGCACCAGCGGTACGCCGAAACACTTCACGCGGCGCAGGGTATCGAGCAGTTCGCCGTTGGCGATGATGCCCATGCCACAGGCCTGGAGTGATTTATAGCAGGCGTACAGCGGCTCCCAGAGCTGTTCGTTCTGGCTCAGCAGACCTTCCGGCTTCGGCAGGCGCTGGCCTTTAAGGCGCGCTTCCAGCCACGCCTGGGTGGCCATCAGCTGACCGCGCAGCTTTTTCATCAGGAAACGGTACGGCTCGCTGGCACCTTCTTCACCGGCCAGCGCGCGCAGTTCCGGCGTCGCTTCAACCATCGACAGCTCGGAGATCAGCACCTGAATATCCTTCAGGAACAGGTCGGTCGCTTTCCAGCGGCTCAGCAACAGGACGTGACGGGTGATTTCCGAGGTCACGTTCGGGTTGCCGTCGCGGTCACCGCCCATCCAGGAGGTGAAGCGCACCGGCACAAAGTCTACCGGCAGACGATAGCCCAGGTTTTCTTCCAGCTGTTCGTTCAGCTCGCGCAGGTAGTTTGGTACCCCTTCCCACAGGCTGTTTTCCACCACCGCAAAGCCCCATTTGGCTTCGTCGACCGGGCTTGGGCGATGCTTACGAATTTCATCGGTATGCCAGGACTGGGCAATCAGCTGGCGCAGACGGCGCATCAGCTGGTTGCGCTCGTAGTCGGCAATGTCTTTGTTATCCAGCTGCTTCAGGCAGCTGTTTACTTCCACCATCTTGTGGATCAGCGTACGACGGGTGATTTCGGTTGGGTGTGCGGTCAGCACCAGCTCCAGCGAAAGGGACTCCACCGCTTTTTTGATGGTGGCTTCGTTGAGGTCTGGCTGGTCTTTCAGTTTACGAAGGGTGCGGGCAATGACTTCCGGGTTGCTGGCCGCTTCGCCGTTTGGCGAAATGCTGTGGTATTGCTCAGCGGTGTTTGCCAGGTTCAGGAACTGGCTGAAGGCGCGGGCAACGGGCAGCAGCTCATCGTTAGAGAGGTTCTGCAAGGTGGTGAGCAGCTCCTGACGACTGGCCTCGTTACCGGCACGGGAAGATTTAGACAGCTTGCGGATGGTTTCAACGCGGTCGAGGATGTTCTCCCCCAGCGCGTCTTTGATGGTATCTCCAAGCACTTTGCCGAGCATGCTGACATTACTACGCAACGCGGAATATTGTTCGTTCATAAAAACCCAGTCACCCCATCATTTTTGTTTATGCCCAGGCGAAAATCTTCTGGACATTATTTTGTCATCTCCCTTTATAAAGCCACGTAAAACCCCCGTCGTCAATTGCTGCGAAAACGGTTCAGCAAACGAATAAATGCGGGCAATTTACGAAATTTAATTCGCATTGCGTCAGATAAGAGATGCTTATGGAAATGTGACGGCGATCATGCGATTTGTTGCCCTCTCCACGTGGGAGAGGGGACTATTCGGTGCGGTTTTAATGCCAGCAGAAGTGATGCACAACCTGGGTAATCAGCTCGCGGGTGGGCTTGATGAAGCGGGTTTCAAGATATTCATCCGGCTGGTGGGCCTGATTAATGGAGCCAGGGCCGAGGACCAGCGTCGGGCAAAGCGTTTGAATAAACGGCGCTTCGGTGCAGTAGTTCACCACGTCGGTTTTCTCGCCGAGCAGTTTTTCCACCACCTGAACCAGCTGGTGGTCTGGCGGGCATTCGTAGCCCGGGATTGGCGGATGCAGTTCGGAGACCGTCAGGCGTCCCGGCCAGCGCTCGCTCACCGGGGCCAGCGCTTCATTCAGCAGGCCATCCAGATCGCTCAGCGTCATGCCCGGCAGCGGACGTATATCCATATGCAGTTCGCAGCAGGCGCAGATGCGGTTGGACGCATCGCCGCCGTGCAGGCTACCGAGGTTCAGCGTCGGATACGGCACGGTGAATGCCTCGTAGTGATACCGCTCTTTCAGGTCGTCGCGCAGGGTCATAATGCGGCCAATGGCGTCGTGCATCAGCTCAATGGCGTTCACGCCGCGCGCCGGATCGCTGGAGTGACCGGACTGGCCCAGCACGCGCACCGCGGTAGAAATATGGCCTTTGTGCGCACGAATCGGCTGCAGAGAGGTCGGTTCACCGATGATCGCGCAGTCCGGACGAATCGACGTGTTTTCAGAGAAATAACGTGCGCCCGCCATGCTGGTCTCTTCATCGGCGGTTGCCAGAATGTAGAGCGGTTTTTTCAGCTTCGTCACGTCCACGTCACGCAGCGCGTCGAGGATAAAGGCGAAGAAGCCTTTCATGTCGGCGGTGCCCAGACCGTAGAGCTTGTTGTCATGCTCGGTCAGGGTGAACGGATCGCGCGTCCAGCGGCCATCGTCAAACGGTACGGTGTCGGTATGGCCGGCCAGCAGCAGACCGCCCGCGCCGGTTCCGGTGCTGGCGAGCAGGTTAAATTTGTGGCGTGTTCCGGGGACGGGCTGAACCTCAACGTTAAACCCAAGATCGCTAAACCAACCCGCCAGCAGATTGATTAAAGACTCATTACTCTGATCCAGCGCTTCTTCGGTCGCACTGATGGACGGTGTGGCAATCAGGGCGCGGTAGATCTCGATAAATGGCGGTAAGTTCATTTTCATTGTTGACACACCTTAGGTCGTGATAGTATCAATATTCATGCAATAAATGTGAATAAAAATACATTAACGTTGAGCATAAAGGAACCCGATGTTGAATACGCTGATTGTAGGCGCTAGCGGTTATGCGGGCGCAGAGCTTGTAAGCTACGTAAATCGCCACCCTCATATGACCATAACCGCTTTGACCGTGTCAGCGCAAAGCAATGATGCAGGAAAGTTAATTTCCGATTTGCATCCGCAGCTTAAGGGCATGGTCGATCTGCCGCTGCAGCCGATGTCTGACATCAGCGAGTTTACCGACGGCGTCGACGTGGTGTTTTTAGCCACCGCGCACGAGGTCAGCCACGACCTGGCGCCGCAGTTCCTGGCGGCCGGCTGCGTGGTCTTCGACCTCTCCGGCGCGTTCCGCGTTAACGACGGCGCGTTCTACGAAAAATATTACGGCTTCACTCATCAGCATCCGGATCTGCTTGAAAAAGCGGTGTACGGCCTGGCGGAGTGGAGTGCGGATAAACTGAAAGAAGCGAACCTGATTGCCGTGCCTGGCTGCTACCCGACGGCGGCGCAACTCTCCCTGAAGCCGCTGATCGACGCCGGTCTGCTGGATCTGAGCCAGTGGCCGGTGATCAACGCCACCAGCGGCGTGAGCGGTGCGGGGCGCAAGGCCGCTATCTCCAACAGCTTCTGCGAAGTGAGCCTTCAGCCGTATGGCGTGTTTAATCACCGCCATCATCCTGAAATCACCACCCATCTGGGCGCGGAGGTGATTTTTACCCCGCACCTGGGTAGCTTCCCGCGCGGGATCCTCGAAACCATCACCTGTCGCCTGAAGTCGGGCGTGACGAAAGAGCAGGTGAGCGAGGCCTTCTCGCAGGCGTATGCGGATAAGCCGCTGGTGCGTCTGTACGACAAAGGCGTGCCGGCGCTCAAAAACGTGGTTGGCCTGCCGTTCTGCGATATCGGCTTTGCCGTACAGGGCGAGCATCTGATTGTGGTCGCCGCAGAAGATAACTTACTCAAAGGCGCTGCCGCACAGGCAATGCAGTGTGCAAATATTCGTTTCGGCTTCCCTGAAACGCAGGCTCTTATTTAAGGTGTGATGATGAACCCATTAATTATCAAACTCGGTGGTGTACTGCTGGACAGCGAAGAAGCGCTGGCGCGCCTGTTTACCGCGCTGGTGAACTATCGCGAATCGCACCAGCGTCCGCTGGTGATTGTGCACGGCGGCGGCTGCGTGGTGGATGAGCTGATGAAAGGGCTGAATTTGCCGGTGAAAAAGAAAAATGGCCTGCGCGTCACGCCTGCTGACCAGATTGACATCATTACCGGCGCGCTGGCGGGCACGGCGAACAAAACGCTGCTGGCATGGGCGAAGAAACACCATATTGCGTCCGTTGGCCTCTACCTGGGCGACGGTGACAGCGTAAAAGTGACCCAGCTCGACGAAGCGCTCGGCCATGTTGGACTGGCGCAGCCGGGTTCGCCTAAGCTGATTAACACCCTGCTGGAAGGCGGTTTCCTGCCGGTGGTGAGCTCTATCGGCGTGACCGAAGAGGGCGAGCTGATGAACGTTAACGCTGACCAGGCGGCAACCGCATTGGCGGCCACGCTGGGCGCAGACCTGATCCTGCTCTCCGACGTGAGCGGCATTCTCGACGGTAAAGGCCAGCGCATAGCGGAAATGACCGCCGCCAAAGCCGAGCAGCTGATCGCTCAGGGCATTATTACCGACGGCATGATCGTCAAAGTGAACGCTGCGCTGGATGCGGCGCGCACGCTGGGCCGCCCGGTGGATATCGCCTCCTGGCGTCACGCGGAGCAGCTCCCGGCGCTGTTTAACGGCACGCCGATTGGCACGCGTATTTTAGCGTAAGTTTTTTATTGAATGACCGTAGGCCGGGGTAAGCGAAGCGCACCCGGCGGAACTAACGAATAAAGGAACGATGTTATGGCACTTTGGGGTGGGCGTTTTACACAGGCAGCGGATCAGCGGTTCAAACAGTTCAACGACTCTTTGCGCTTCGACTACCGCCTGGCCGAACAGGATATTGTCGGCTCTGTGGCCTGGTCCAAAGCGCTGGTGACCGTTGGCGTACTGACCGCAGACGAACAGCAGCAGCTGGAAGAGGCGCTGAACAACCTGCTGGAAGAGGTGCGTCTGGATCCGCAGCAAATCCTGCAGAGCGATGCCGAAGATATTCACAGCTGGGTGGAAGGCAAGCTGATCGACAAAGTCGGCCAGCTGGGTAAAAAGCTGCACACCGGCCGTAGCCGTAACGACCAGGTCGCCACCGACCTTAAGCTGTGGTGTAAAGAGACCGTTGGCGAACTGCTGGCGGCCAACCGTCAGCTTCAAAGTGCGCTGGTAGAGACCGCGCAGAACAATCAGGACGCGGTGATGCCGGGTTATACCCACCTGCAGCGCGCGCAGCCGGTGACCTTTGCGCACTGGTGTCTGGCCTACGTTGAGATGCTGGCGCGTGACGAAAGCCGTCTGCAGGATACCCTGAAGCGTCTGGACGTCAGCCCGCTGGGCAGCGGTGCGCTGGCCGGTACGGCGTATGAAATCGACCGCGAGCAGCTGGCAGGATGGCTGGGCTTTGCTTCCGCCACCCGCAACAGCCTGGACAGCGTCTCTGACCGCGACCACGTGCTGGAGCTGCTCTCCAATGCCTCTATCGGGATGGTGCACCTGTCGCGCTTTGCTGAAGATCTGATCTTCTTTAACTCCGGCGAAGCGGGCTTCGTTGAGCTGTCCGATCGCGTGACGTCAGGCTCATCCCTGATGCCGCAGAAGAAAAACCCGGACGCGCTGGAGCTGATCCGCGGGAAATGTGGCCGCGTGCAGGGCGCGTTGACCGGCATGATGATGACCCTGAAAGGGCTGCCGCTGGCGTATAACAAAGATATGCAGGAAGACAAGGAAGGGCTGTTCGACGCGCTCGACACCTGGCTTGACTGCCTGCACATGGGCGCGCTGGTGCTGGACGGCATTCAGGTGAAACGTCCGCGCTGCCAGGAAGCGGCGCAGCAGGGCTATGCCAACTCTACCGAACTGGCGGACTACCTTGTCGCGAAGGGCGTACCGTTCCGTGAAGCGCACCATATTGTGGGCGAAGCGGTGGTGGAAGCGATTCGTCAGGGTAAAGCCCTTGAAGAGCTGGCGCTTGCCGACCTGCAAAAATTCAGCGCGGCGATCGGGGAGGATGTATATCCGATTCTGGCGCTGCAGTCCTGCCTGGATAAACGTGCGGCGAAAGGCGGCGTGTCGCCGAAGCAGGTGGCGCAGGCGATTGCGGATGCGAAAAACCGCCTGATTTGAACCGTGCGGGCTGGTGCCCTCACCCCGGCCCTCTCCCACCGGGAGAGGGAGAAAAACGGAGCCTGGCTTGGTGCCGGGCTTTTTTATGCAAAAAAAAAAGCGGACCACGGGGTCCGCAAAAGTTCACGTTGGCTTTAGTTGTTCGAGTTTTGAGAGAAACTCGCTGACGGTGCGGGGACGTCAAGGGTCAAACACGGCCGCCTCGTCTATGTGGTGTATTATTCAACAGAATGCTTGATAGGGATAATCGTTCATTGCTATGCTATCTATCGCCATGAACTATCGTGGCGACGGAGGATGAATAATGAATATTCGTGATCTTGAATACCTGGTAGCGTTAGCCGAGCATCGTCACTTTCGCCGCGCGGCAGATTCCTGCCACGTCAGCCAGCCGACGCTGAGCGGGCAGATCCGCAAGCTGGAAGACGAGCTGGGCGTGATGCTGCTGGAGCGCACCAGCCGTAAGGTGCTGTTCACCCAGGCCGGTCTTCTGCTGGTGGATCAGGCGCGCACCGTGCTGCGCGAGGTCAAAGTGCTCAAGGAAATGGCAAGCCAGCAGGGAGAGGCCATGTCCGGCCCGCTGCATATTGGCCTGATCCCAACCGTTGGCCCGTACCTGTTACCGCACATCATTCCAATGCTGCACCAGACGTTCCCGAAACTCGAAATGTACCTGCACGAAGCGCAAACCCATCAGCTGCTGGCGCAGCTGGACAGCGGCAAGCTCGACTGCGCCATTCTGGCGTTGGTAAAAGAGAGCGAAGCGTTTATTGAAGTACCGCTGTTCGATGAGCCGATGATGCTGGCGATCTATGAAGATCACCCGTGGGCGAACCGCGATCGCGTGCCGATGGCCGATCTGGCCGGTGAAAAGCTGCTGATGCTGGAAGACGGTCACTGCCTGCGCGATCAGGCGATGGGCTTCTGCTTCGAAGCGGGCGCTGACGAAGATACCCACTTCCGCGCAACCAGTCTGGAAACGCTGCGTAATATGGTGGCGGCGGGAAGCGGTATTACGTTGCTGCCTGCGCTGGCCGTACCGCGCGAGCGTAAGCGTGATGGCGTGGTGTACCTGCCGTGCATTAAGCCGGAGCCGCGTCGCACCATTGGCCTGGTGTATCGCCCAGGGTCACCGCTGCGCAGCCGCTATGAGCAGCTGGCAGAGGCCATCCGCGGTGCGATGGATGGCCATTTCGACAGCGCGTTAAAACAGGCGGTTTAAGCCGTTCAGCGCGGCTACCCGATAGGCTTCTGCCATGGTCGGGTAGTTAAAGGTGGTGTTAACGAAGTACTCAATGGTGTTACCACCACCTTTCTGCTCCATGATTGCCTGGCCGATATGAATGATTTCCGCCGCGCGTTCACCAAAGCAGTGAATCCCGAGGATCTCTTTCGTCTCGCGATGGAACAGAATTTTCAGCGTACCTACGCTCATCCCCACGATCTGCGCCCGCGCCAGATGTTTAAACTGCGCACGACCTACCTCGTAAGGCACCTTCATTGACGTCAGCTGCTGCTCGGTTTTTCCCACGGAACTGATTTCCGGAATGGTGTAGATCCCCGTCGGGATATCTTCGATCAGATGCGCCGTCGCTTCGCCTTTCACCAGCGCCTGAGCGGCAATGCGGCCCTGATCGTAAGCGGCGGAGGCCAGGCTCGGGTAGCCAATTACGTCGCCCACCGCGTATACGTGCGGCAGCGCGGTCTGATACATGCTGTTGACCTTCAGCTGACCGCGGCTGTCTGTTTCAAGCCCGATATTTTCCAGCCGCAGTGAATCGGTATTGCCGGTACGGCCGTTGGCGTACAGCAGGCAGTCGGCTTTCAGCTTCTTACCGGACTTCAGGTGCATGATCACACCGTCATCGCAGCCTTCTATTTTCTCGTACTCTTCGTTGTGACGAATCACCACGCCGCTGTTCCAGAAGTGGTAGGAGAGGGAGTCTGACATTTCCTGATCGAGGAACGCCAGCAGGCGATCGCGGGTGTTAATCAGGTCAACTTTGACATCCATTCCGCGGAAGATCGACGCGTATTCGCAGCCGATGACCCCTGCGCCATAGATAATGACGTGGCGGGGTTCATGGTGCAGACTCAGAATGGAGTCGCTGTCGTAGACGCGTGGGTGTGAGAAGTCGACGTCGGCCGGATGGTAAGGGCGTGAACCGCAGGCAATAACAAATTTTTCAGCGGTGATCGTCTCAATCGAACCGTCGTGGCATTCGAGTGCCAGGGTGTGTTCATCCACAAAATGCGCGTTGCCCTGCAGGATTTCGCAATGGTTACGCTCATAAAAGCCCTGACGCATGCGCGTCTGCTGGTTAATGACGGTATCCGCGTGATTCAGGATGTCGGCAAAGGAGGAACGAAGAAGTCGGGAGTGGTCGCTGTAAAGAGGGTTCTGGTTAAATTCGATAATGCGGCTAACGGCGTGGCGGAGGGCTTTCGATGGTATGGTGCCCCAGTGGGTGCAACCGCCGCCGACATTATGGTAGCGCTCGATGACCGCTACTCTGGCTCCCTGTTTCACCAGACCCATAGCAGCACCTTCGCCGCCGGGGCCGGAACCAATAACTATTGCGTCGTAATCGTAGGAATGTGGCATGGCAAGGCTTACCTGTTCTTATACATAAAAGCAACAGAATCATAACATCATTGCCAGGGTAACCCAATTATCGTTGTGCTTTTTTCCGGCAGTGGAGCACAAACCGCACGTAAACAATCATTCACAAAGCTGAGCAAACAGATTAATTTTATTCTCTGGTATAGTGCCATCAGGCCTTTGGAAGGATTCAACTATCGTGATGGGCGTAAGAGCACAACAAAAAGAGAAAACCCGGCGTTCGCTGGTGGAAGCCGCATTCAGTCAACTGAGTGCTGAGCGGAGTTTTGCCAGTTTGAGCCTGCGCGAAGTCGCACGCGAGGCCGGGATTGCGCCAACGTCCTTCTATCGTCACTTCCGTGATGTGGATGAACTGGGCCTGACCATGGTCGACGAGAGCGGTTTGATGCTGCGCCAGCTGATGCGCCAGGCGCGTCAGCGTATCGCCAAAGGTGGCAGCGTGATCCGCACCTCCGTGTCGACGTTTATGGAATTTATCGGCAATAACCCCAACGCGTTTCGTCTGCTTCTGCGCGAACGTTCGGGCACATCGGCAGCGTTTCGTGCCGCCGTCGCGCGGGAAATTCAGCACTTCATCGCGGAACTTGCCGACTATCTTGAACTCGAAAACCATATGCCGCGTGCCTTTACTGAAGCACAGGCCGAGGCGATGGTGACGATTGTGTTCAGCGCGGGTGCCGAAGCGCTGGACGTCAGCATTGAACAACGCAAGCAGCTTGAAGAGCGACTGGTATTGCAGCTCAGGATGATCTCCAAAGGCGCGTACTACTGGTATCGCCGTGAACAAGAGAAACTGGCACATCAAACCGAAGAGTGAAGGTGAGTAATGAAACAGTCAGGTCAGGATAAAGGGACGCTGTTGCTGGCATTGATCGCTGGCTTATCCATTAATGGCACGTTTGCCGCTATTTTTAGCTCCATCGTGCCATTTTCGATTTTCCCGCTTATTGCGCTGGTGCTGACGGTCTACTGCCTGCATCAGCGTTACCTGAACCGTACGATGCCGGTTGGGTTACCGGGGCTGGCCGCTGCCTGTTTTATTCTGGGCGTATTGCTGTATAGCACCGTGGTGCGCGCGGAGTATCCGGATATCGGCTCTAACTTCTTCCCTGCGGTACTGTCCGTGGCGCTGGTGTTCTGGATTGGCTCGCGCATGCGTAGCCGCAAGAGCCAACTGCCAGAGTAATGAGGTCTGAGTAGGGCAGGTAAGCGAAGCGCCACCTGCCGAAAACGCCGACTAGTTACTTCGCCGTGAGCAGTACACCGCACTCCATATGGTGTGTATACGGGAACTGATCGAACAGCGCCAGACGTTCAACCTTGTGCGTCTGGCTTAATGTTTCCAGATTCTTGCACAGCGTCTCCGGGTTACAGGAGATGTACAAAATACGCGGGTACGCCTGCACCATCTTCTCGGTTTCGCTGTCCAGGCCGCTACGCGGCGGGTCGACAAAAATCGTCTCACACTGATAGCTCTTCAAATCGATCCCTTCCAGGCGGTTAAACTGGCGTACACCGTTCATGGCCTGGGTGAACTCTTCTGCCGCCATGCGAATGATCTGCACGTTATCGATATGGTTAGCGGCGATGTTGTACTGCGCGGCCGCTACCGACGGCTTGGCGATTTCCGTTGCCAGCACGCGTTCGAAGTTACGCGCCAGCGCCAGCGAGAAGTTGCCGTTACCGCAGTACAGCTCAAGCAGATCGCCCTTAGACCCTTCCGTCGCCTTCAGCGCCCACTCCAGCATCTGCACGTTCATCGCGGCATTCGGCTGGGTGAAGCTGTTCTCCACCTGACGGTAAACCATCTCTTTACCCGCCACCGGCAGACGCTCGTCGACGTAATCCTGATCCAGCATAATTTTGGTTTTGGTCGCGCGGCCAATCAGGTGCACGTTGATGTTCTGCGCACGCAGCGCATCGCGCAGGGCTTCGGCCTGCTCGCGCCATTCGTCGGTCAGCGCTTTGTGGTACAGCAGAGAGACAATCGCCTGATTGCTTTGCGTGGTCAGATAGTCAATCTGGAACAGCTTGTTGCGCAGCACCGGATTGTTGCGCACGCCTTCAATGATCAGCGTCATCAGCTGGTTGATAAGCTCGCTCGCTGCCGGGAAGCTGTCCACGCGAATGCGCGATTTGGTCTGCTGATCGAAAATGATGTGGTACAGGTCGTCGCCGTCATGCCAGATGCGGAACTCGGCGCGCATGCGGTAGTGGCTGACAGGGGAGCGGAACACCTCGGGAACGGGCGCGTTGAAAGGCGTCATCATACTTTGCAGGCGGACAACTTTCTCGGCCAGCTGCGCGTCGTACTGTTCTGTCGGGAGGTGTTCTGGGGTCATGATGCGTCCTGAGTGATAAAGAATTACGCGGGGATTGTAGGGATTGTTCAGGGGATGTCCAGATTTAATGGCCAATAGCTGTCTGGACATCTATACGTGTCTAATTGTAGCATTCTGTTTCCGGTCTCCTGAGAGTGAAAAGGGAATCCAGTGAAAATCTGGAGCTGACGCGCAGCGGTAAAGACTGGCGGGATGAGAGCTGTAGACACTGTGAAAATGGGAAGTCTTCATCCGTATAACGCCACCTAGCCCGAAGACCTGCCGGGATCACGTCGCATTTGGTTTCATCATCGCGTGCTATAGATGAGGCCTGCGGCATCCTTCTTATATTGTGGATGCTTTAACAATGATTAAAAAAGTATCGCTGTTGACGGCGCTGTCCGTCACGGCATTTTCGGGCTGGGCGCAGGATAGCGCTGACTCGTTGGTGGTGACGGCAAATCGTTTTGAACAACCTGAAAAAACTATTCTGGCAGCAACGTCGGTGGTTACGCGTGCCGATATTGACCGCTGGCAGTCAACCTCGGTGCTGGACGTTATGCGTCGCCTGCCCGGCGTGGACACGGCGCAAAATGGCGGGATGGGGCAACTCTCTTCTCTCTTTATCCGTGGCACCAACTCCAGCCACGTCCTGATTCTCGTTGACGGCATCCGCCTTAACCAGGCGGGCGTCACGGGGTCGTCCGATCTCAGCCAGTTCCCGATCTCCCTGGTGCAGCGTATCGAATATGTGCGTGGACCGCGTTCGGCGGTATACGGCTCGGATGCGATTGGCGGTGTAGTCAACATTATTACTACCCGCGCGAAGGACGGTACGACGCTGAATGCCGGCGTAGGGTCGCACGGTTATCAGAATTATGGCGGCAGTACCCAGCAAACGCTGGGCGACAGCACGCGCGTCACGCTGGCGGGGGATTACACCTATACCAAAGGTTTCGATGTGGTTGCGGACGGCAACAATGGTGGCCTTGCCCAGACCGATCGCGACGGCTTTATGAATAAAACGCTCTACGGTGCGGTGGATCACGCATTCTCAGACCAGTGGAGCGGATTTGTTCGCGGCTTTGGCTACAGCAACCGTACGGCCTATGACGGTTATTACAGCTCATTTACTCCTGACGTACTGGTCGATACCCGCCAGCTCTATAGCCAGACCTGGGACGCAGGATTACGCTTCAACGAGGATATATTCCATTCACAGCTGCTCACCAGCTATAGCCACAGCAAAGACTATAACTACGACCCTAATTTGGGCCGTTACGATTCGACGGCCACGCTGGATGAAATCAAACAGTACAACGTTCAGTGGATCAATTCCGTTGATGTGGGGCACGGGAACATTGGTGCGGGCGTTGACTGGCAGAAGCAGAGCACCGAGCCGGGTACAAACTACGTGACCAACGGCTACGACCTGCGTAACACCGGCGTCTACCTGACCGGGCTGCAGCAGCTGGGCGATTTCACTCTGGAAGGGGCGGTTCGCAGCGATGACAACTCTCAGTTTGGTCGCCATGGCACCTGGCAAAGCAGTGCAGCGTGGGAGTTCGTGGACGGTTACCGCTTCATTGCTTCTTATGGTACGGCCTATAAGGCCCCGAATCTGGGTCAACTCTATGGCTTCTATGGCAATGACCATCTTGATCCTGAAGAGAGCAAGCAGTGGGAAGGGGCGTTTGAAGGCCTGACGGCAGGCGTGAGCTGGCGCGTGTCCGGCTATCGTAATGACGTTGATAATCTCATCGACTTCAATAATAACCTTCAGGAATATTACAACGTCGGTAAAGCACGCATTAAGGGTGTGGAAGCGACGGCGTCGTTTGATACAGGTCCGTTGACGCATACCGTTGGCTACGACTATGTGGATGCCCGAAATGCGGCGACCAACGAACTTCTGGACCGGCGTGCTAAGCAGCAGGTGAAATATCAGCTCGATACGCAGATCTATGATTTCGACTGGAGCCTGACGTATCATTATCTCGGCACGCGTTACGACACTGATTTTGGTTCTTATCCGTCAGAAAAAGTGAAAATGGACGGTGTGAGCCTGTGGGATGTCGCAGTTTCATATCCGGTCACCTCACACCTCACAGTTCGTGGTAAAATAGCCAACCTGTTCGATAAAGATTACGAGACAGTTTATGGCTACCAAACTGCAGGACGGGAATATACCTTGTCTGGCAGCTACACCTTCTAATCCGCGCCCTACCGTGCTGGTGTTTGATTCCGGCGTTGGTGGGCTTTCGGTCTACGATGAGATTCGGCATCTCCTGCCGGATCTCCATTACATCTACGCCTTCGATAACGTCGCTTTTCCGTATGGGGAAAAGAGTGAGGACTTTATCGTTGAGCGCGTGGTTGAAATCGTCACCGCGGTACAAAAGCGCTATCCCCTTGCGCTGGCGGTCATTGCCTGTAATACGGCGAGCACCGTTTCTCTTCCCGCCCTGCGTGAAAAATTCCAGTTCCCGGTTGTGGGCGTTGTTCCTGCCATAAAGCCTGCCGCGCGCCTGACGGCGAACGGTATCGTGGGCTTGCTGGCTACGCGTGGCACGGTGAAGCGTCCTTATACCCGCGAGCTGATCGACCGTTTTGCTAACGAATGCCAGATTGCAATGCTTGGCTCCGCAGAGCTGGTGGAGATGGCGGAAGCGAAACTGCACGGCGAGACGGTATCGCTCGAAGAGCTGCGTCGTATTCTTCGTCCGTGGCTGCGGATGCCCGAACCACCGGATACGGTTGTGCTGGGCTGCACCCACTTCCCTCTCTTGCAGGAAGAGCTATTAGAAGTGCTTCCGGAGGGGACGCGGCTGGTGGATTCTGGTGCGGCGATCGCCCGTCGTACGGCCTGGCTGCTGGAGCATGAAGCGCCGGATGCGAAATCTACCGATGCAAATATCGCATTTTGCATGGCTATCACGAAAGAGACTGAGCAACTTTTACCCGTTTTACGCCGTTATGGCTTTGAAACGCTCGAAAAACTGGCGCTGTAGCACGGTTTTGAGCAAAAAAGAGACGGTTGAAAGTTTTTTTTAAAAGAGGGGTTGTCAACGTCTGAGAACTCCCTATAATGCGCCTCCACTGACACGGAACAACGGCTTACAGGCCGCCGGGTTAGCGGGGTTCAGAGATGAACGCCAACAGAGAAAAGTGAAAATAACGGGTTGACTCTGAAAGAGGAAAGCGTAATATACGCCACCTCGCAACGGTGAGCGAAAGCCGCGTTGCACTGCTCTT